>JBBAAP010000002.1:0-300000 GCA_041658285.1 Candidatus Brocadiia bacterium | reverse complement strand
ACGAATTACTTGGTACCGGTGGATCCTTGTATTATCTCCAGCATAAAGATGTTATGGATGGTACCGAAAAAGTGTCAATTGAAGTGCGTGATAAGGTTACCGGTCTGGTAATTGAAGTCAAGACGTTATCCCGTGGTGATGACTATGATATAGATTATCGCTATGGGCGGATTATGTTCTATAGACCGGTGAATTCTGTCGTTGCTTCCAACACCTTAATTTCTAATGAAATACTGGAAGGCAATCCGACCTACGTTTTAGTTGATTACGAATATTTACCTGATGGTAACTGGAAAAACGAGGCCGGTGGAGCTCGGATAACCCAGTCTTTCGGTGATATGCTTAATGTTGGAGTTACATATGTAAAGGAAGCCAGAGACCTGAACGATTACTTATTGATGGGAACTGATATATCAGCTAAGATAGGTAAATATGGGGAGGCCAAGCTGGAATACGCCAAGAGTGAATACGAGGGTATTAATGGGTTTGTTTCCTATAATGGCGGAATAAATGACTGGTCAACGCTGACTAATCCTGCCGTTAGCAATGGCGGCAGCGCTTACAAAGTCGGTGTGAATCTTGACATTGGCGGGATGTTCATGAACCGTCCTCAGGAAATATCAACAAGACTTTACTTCCAGAGAATAGAAGCCGGGTTTTCGTCAGCCGGTGGCTCAAGCGCTTCACAACAGGGCACCGATAAATTTGGGCTGGAAATCGGAGCCAAACTAGGAGAAAACGATACGGTCCTTGGTCGGTTTGATAACCAAAAGATTTTGGATAACGGTAATGTTGCGTCAGGCGCGCAGGTTGGGGCGTCAGAAACACAAACGGGGACTTTCCAGCTGGTTCATTTACAATCGCCAATGAAACTGACAGGTGAATACCGTTATCAGACTGTTAAGTCGCCGGTGGTTAATCCGCTAATGAAGGCTGAGGCTCAGCAAGCACTGGCGGCCAGGATTGAATACGAGTTGAACAAGCAAATGACTGTTTTTGCTGAACAACAGGGCACATTGAGTGGAAAGTCGAACAACCAGACATCGGTCGGAGCTACAATGAAGTTATCCGAGAAGACCACCGGGACCATACAGGAGACCGCCGGTAATAACGGTAATTCTACTCGTTTTGGCATAACCACTAATGTAAGTGAGAGGCATTCGCTATACACTAATTATGAGATAGTCGAAGGAGTTGCCGGACAAAAAACCGAGAATATTATTCTCGGCGAGAAGGAGCAGGTTTCCAGTAAGCTTGGCTTGTATCGTGAGGAGCGTTTTGCCGTACGCAGTGCTGAGGATAAGACTTACGGTGGATTATTCGGAACGGATTATGCGCTGACTTCAAAATGGGGTATGACAGCTAGTTATGAGCGTAGCGATGTCAACGTTATACAGACGCGCGATGCATTAGCTCTTGGCGTTACCTATAAATCTCATCCGCAGGAACAGGATCTGACCAGAGTCAGAGGTTATCTTAAGGGCGGGGCTCGCGGTGAGTACCGCAAGGAAGATTCTACTTCGCTTAAGAGAACATCTTTACTGACGGCCAATAACGTTTATTATCAGCTCAATGAAGATATGGCTTTGAGTCTAAAACTTAATTTGAGTCAGACTAAGAATGAAACCACTGGCCAGATTGAAGCAAGATTCACCGAAGTAGTCTTAGGCACGGCATACAGGCCGATCAAGGACGATAAGTATAATTTCTTAGGCAAGATATCTTATCTGGATGATGAAGCGCCTTTATCTCAGGGTGATATGGCCAAGACGCGGACTAAAGCCTTGATATTCTCGTTGGAAGGCGCAGAGGATGTTGTAAACAACTTCCAGATAGTTGAGAAGCTGGCTTATCGCCGTAATACTGAGATTTTTACCAATATCAAAAATATTGACAGTGATGTTTATTTGGTTGCTTTAAGGTTGAATTACAGAATCCGTTCAGAAAGTATAGACTTCCTTGATAAGCTTAAGCTTGGCCTTGAATATCGTATCCTGTCGGTTGGGTTAGCTGACGATAAGAAATCAGGCGCGGTATTTGAAATCGATCGCGAAGTCGGCAGATTCGTGCATCTTGGATTCGGATATAACTTTGTGGATTTCTCAGACAACCTGGCTGAATACGGCAAAGGCTATAAAGTTCAGGGCGCGTTTATCAGGTTAACCACTAAGTTTTAGTTTGGCCGTTATCCCCCCGCTCTTTCTGCAGAAGGAGTGGGGGAGTTATCAGTTTTCATCGGCTGGCAATTTATAGCGCCGAAGTGCAAGCGTCATGTCAGAGTACACGCTTTAATTATCATAACAACTTATTTTTTTGCAGATACGCCTCCGGTAGATGACCGGTGATTCTCTACTTACCCACCCTAGGTGTGTATAGAAGACACCGGATACCGGTTATATATCCACAAACCGTGATGGGGTAAGGCACGGGAGGTGTGTATAGAAGACCCGAGAGGCGGTCTATACAGGCACAAGGGATGAGCAGGTAAGGTCGGAGGGGTGGGCTATCCCCCCTGTGGATAACTCCTCTACCATATATAGCGGTTTTTGCTATAAACGTACTACAGATTGTGGGTTCCTAAAACCCAAGGTGCTCATTTTAGGTTGGTACCTAGTTTAAATCCTGACCTGTCTTCTGGAGATTATCGGTTTAATTTGTCCTGAGTCCTTTGTGTACTTAGGATAAATAGCCTTGTGGAAAGACGGCAAATTAAAATCAGGAAGAAGGTAAGGCAGTTCTGCTAAGATATATTCTATTCCTCTGTTTTGTCAAGGAGAGATGAGGAACGGCTGGTGATAAGAGTGTCCACAGGATAAAATTGTTGTTCCTTACGATATTCCAATGAGGTTGTTTCTCTCTGGAATACAATTTACTTAATAATAAATGAGTTGAAATTATTATTTTGTTCGTTTCGAGTCTATTCTTGCGGAAGTGCTAATGGTTCTTCCCATATTACTTCAACCTTATCCACACGTGCCGAAGGTGGTCCGTGATGACACCATTCAATAGCCTTTTTTATATCATTTTTATTACCGACAAAAATGGCTTCAACTCGTCTGTCTGCCATGTTTTTTACCCAGCCGCTGAGTCCTAATGACTGAGCCATTTCTTTGGCAGATGCTCTGAAAAAGACGCCTTGAACTAAACCGCTAATATATAAATGCGCCTGTGATTTCATACCATTCATCGCTGAGACAATGAGGACTTAGAGAATTAATTAGTTATGATAATCTTACGTTTTTTACGTCTTTGCTGTGCAATTAATCCTTGCTGAATATTTTTAGCCAGGCCTTAGCTTCATCTGGGCTGAGGCCGATAGCTTTTTCAACTGGTTCGTCATCCCGTGATATTTCCCATGATTTTTTAGAGTCCTTAGATCTATTACTGATTCTTGCTATAAAATCATTCGAAGAGCACGTTTTAGTGCCTAATTTTTTAGCTGATTCGGCTAGTTCACGGTCCGAGCTGACAAGTTCTATTGTTTTGGGATATGCTGAAGCGGAAATTATATTCAAAATTAGTTGATCCGCGGATTGTTCTGATTGCGAAAAAACAAGTTCGATTTGTCTGTCCTCTTGGACTTTTTCCGGATAATGCAGGCCTGATTTTCCGTCAAACGCTATTATAATATGCTCTTTACTTTTATGATTATGTTCTTTAATCCGCCGGATTAAGCTTGACCGGGCATTTTCCAGGGAATCAGAGTTTTTATCGAAGATTTTGGTTTCCGTAAAAATAAGATTGTATCCGTCAATGATAAGCATATTGGTTGCCTTAATTGCTGTGTAATGATGAAGTTATTCCAGAGGAATTATCCGGCCGCCGATTACTACTTTTACGGCTTTGCCTTGAACTTTCCATCCGTTAAACGGGCAGTTGTGGCTCTTGGATTTAAATTTTGAGGTATCTATAGTCCATTTTTTATCAGGATCTATAATAGTAATATCAGCATCGGCACCCGGCGTAAGCGTGCCTTTATTAATACCCAAAATCTTAGCCGGGTTTATTGTCAATTTGGCGATAATATCTTTAAGCGAAACGATGTTTTTATGGATTAGATTTGTAAATACTATCGGCAGGAGCGATTCGATTCCGATAATGCCGAATGGGGCCACATTGAACTCTACATCCTTTTTCTCCGGCGAATGCGGCGCATGGTCGGATGCAATTGCGTCGATGGTTCCGTCTTTTAATCCTTTTATTAATGCCGCTATGTCTGTTTTGGTTCTCAACGGCGGGTTCATCTTGAAATTAGTGTCGAAATCCGAAGTCTTGATATATTCATCCGTGAGCACCAGATGGTGAGGCGTTACTTCAGCCGTAACTTTGATGCCGCGTTTTTTGGCTTGGCGCACAATATCCACTGCGTTAGCTGTAGTGATATGGGCAATGTGTAGCTTGCTTTCAGTCATTTCAGCCAGGATAATATCCCGATAAATCATTATCTCCTCGGCAACTCCCGGCATACCCCTCAGTCCCAGAAGGAAAGATATATATCCTTCGTTCATCACGCCATCTCTGGTTAGTGTTTTATCTTCACAATGACTGATAATGGCTTTATTGAACATTTTTGCGTATTCCAGGCCTCGACGCATTACCTCTGCTGATTTGACCGGTTCACCGTCGTCGGAAAAAGCAACTGCGCCGCCACGGGTCAGTTGGCCTATTTCCGACAGCTCCTCGCCTTTGCGTCCTTTAGTTATGGTGCCGATGGGAAATACGTTGGCTAAGCCGGTGCGCTTAGCCTGGAGATATACGAATTCAGCTGAAGCCTCGTTATCAACCGATGGGTCTGTGTTTGGCATAGCTGCGACTGATGTGAATCCTCCGTGTATAGCCGCTTCGGAGCCGGAAGATATGGTTTCTTCATCTTCATTGCCTGGTTCGCGCAGATGAACGTGCATATCGATTAAGCCGGGGGTTACCACCAGTCCTTTGGCATCAATTATTGTGTTAGCTTTGAATAGCTGAGAACCTATGGATTTTATTTTACCGGATTCGATGTGAATATTGGTGATTTTATCTATTTTATTCGCCGGGTCTATGATGCGTCCGTTTTTTATAATAATTTTAGTCATTTTGCTTAGTTACTTTAAGTTTCTTCTGTTATTTCTGTTAAGTTTGAGCCTGATACCAGATAAAGCACTGCCATTCTGATAGCCAATCCGTTAGTGACCTGCTGAAGGATGACCGAATTCTTGCCGTCTGCCACGTCTGAGGTTATTTCTATTCCCCGATTAATTGGGCCAGGATGCATAATTAAAATATCCTTTTTAGCTTTCTTGACTCTTTCAGTGTTTATGCCGAACAGTCTGGCATATTCACGGACAGATGGGAAAAGACCTCTTTGCTGGCGTTCCAACTGTATTCTTAAAATATTGATTACATCGACTTCTTTTATGACCTCGTCTATATCGTATGATACCCGAACGCCTAATTCCTTTATCTCTGGTGGAATCAGGGTGGCCGGCCCTACGGCGATAACCTTAGCGCCTAATTTTATCAGTCCCCAGATATTTGAGCGGGCTACCCGGCTGTGAGTGATGTCTCCCACTACGGCAACTGTTAAGTCCTTAATGCTGCCTTTTTGTTCGAGAATCGTAAATATATCCAATAACCCTTGGGTTGGATGTTCGTGAGCGCCATCACCTGCATTTATCACACTGGCATTGATGGTTCGGGACAGCAGATGCGGAGCGCCCGGTGCTGTATGACGGATGATCACTATATCTATGCCCATAGCCTCGATATTTTTAGCCGTGTCTTTGAGTGATTCACCCTTGACTAAAGCGCTGGTCGATGGCGAAAAATCTGTTATGTCCGCGCTCAACCTTTTAGCTGCCAGAGAGAATGAGGTTTTTGTTCGTGTGCTCGGCTCCACGAACATATTAACCACCACTTTGCCGCGCAGTGCGGGTACTTTTTTAATATTCCTTGTGGAAATTTCCTTGAATGAGCGGGCCGTATCGAATATCAGGTTAATTTCGTCTGCCGAAAGGTCTTCTAACCCCAAAAGGTGTTTCTTTGTCCAGATTACGGTGCTATTTTTTTCTTTCATAAACGATATCGTCTTTACCGTCCAGTTCGGCCACCTTGACTTTTATAATATCTGATAGGGTGGTTTTGATAACCTGTCCGACGTAATCGGCTTGAATGGGTAGTTCTCTATGCCCCCGATCGACCATGACGCCTAGTTTTATTGATTTAGGCCGGCCGAAATCCATTATTTCATCCAGCGCCGCCCTGATGGTCCGGCCGGTAAACAGCACGTCATCCACAAGGATAACATGTTTCCCGGTGATGTCGAATTTTATATCTGTGCCTTTAATGATGGGGGCCGGCCCGACCGTATTGAGATCGTCCCGGTAGAGGGTAATATCCAGGGTGCCCATAGGGATATTATTAGAGTTTTTGCCGAGTATTTTCCGGAGCCTTTGGGCCAACGGCACGCCGCGCCGGTGTATGCCGATAAGCGCGATGTCGGAATTGTTTTTACCCAGGTCAGCTAAAATTTGGCTGGCTAACTTTTTTAACAGCTGCTCTATTTTATTACTGGATTTTTTTGTTGTTAACATCGCGACTACTCAACATGAAAACAGGGGCGTTGTCAAGAAAATCTATCCGGTCTAAGGTGAACAGAGGAGTGGTGGAGTCGACCGGATTCGAACCGGCAACCTCCTGCTTGCAAAGCAGGCGTTCTCCCAACTGAACTACGACCCCATGAGATTACATAGTAAAAATGGGCGTGGACAGACTCGAACTGTCGACCACACGCTTATCAAGCGTGGACTCTAACCAACTGAGCTACACGCCCCGTTATACAGTAGCACTCTGATGGAATAACCGGCTTCGCTACACCGGATTCTAGCGCTAACTTTTATCAAATAGCTACCAGTAATTCAAGAAAATTATGATTATTAATGTGTTATTGATAAAAATAAGATTGGTGACATGAAAAAAAAAAGACATTCCAAGGGTGAGGAGACCGAGAATTAACTAAATGGTAATCACCTTAGAAAGGAGGTGATCCAGCCGCAGATTCCCCTACGGCTACCTTGTTACGACTTAGCCCTCCTCACACATTTTACCTTGGGCCGCGCCATCTCTGAGTAAACAGAGTTAAGCAACGAACTTCAGGTACCCTGTGCTTGGCTGGCTTGACGGGCGGTGTGTACAAGGCTCGGGAACATATTCACCGCGGCGTGGCTGATCCGCGATTACTAGCGATTCCGACTTCACGAGGTCGAGTTTCAGACCTCGATCTGAACTGAGACCGGTTTTAAGGGATTAGCTCCGCCTTACGGCTTGGCAACCCTCTGTACCGGCCATTGTAGCACCTGTGTCGCCCTGGGCATAAAGGCCATGATGACTTGACGTCGTCCCCACCTTCCTCTCCGTTACCGAAGCAGTCTCGTTAGGATTCCCCTTACGGGGTAACTAACGACAAGGGTTTCGCTCGTTACAGGACTTAACCTAACACCTCACGGCACGAGCTGACGACAGCCATGCAACACCTGTGCTGGCTTTCCCTTTCGGGATTCGTTATCCTTTCGGACTCCTACTACCAGCATGTCAAACCCAGGTAAGGTTCTTCGCGTTGCATCGAATTGAACCAGATGCTCCACCGCTTGTGCGAGCCCCCGTCAATTCCTTTGAGTTTTAATCTTGCGACCGTACTCCCCAGGTGGGATACTTACCGCGTTAGCTGCACCACAGGCAACTAAAAGTCACCCATAGTTAGTATCCATCGTTTACGGCTAGGACTACCAGGGTATCTAATCCTGTTTGATCCCCTAGCTTTCGCTCCTCAGCGTCAGTAGCAGACCAGAGAGCCGCCTTCGCCTCTGGTGTTCCTGTAGATATCTACGCATTTCACCGCTCCACCTACAGTTCCACTCTCCTCTTCCGCACTCTAGTCAGGCAATCTTAGGTGCTGTTCCCCGGGTAAGCCGGGGGCTTACACGCCTAATTTACCCAACCGCCTACGAGCTCTTTACACCCAGTAAATCCGAACAACGCTTGCACCCTCCGTATTACCGCAGCTGCTGGCACGGAGTTAGCTGGTGCTTCCTCTGAGGGTTAAGTCACTTCCAGTGATTAGCTGGAAAATTCGTCCCCTCTGACAGTGGTTTACAACCCGAAGGCCTTCGTCCCACACGCGGCGTCGCTGCGTCAGGCTTTCGCCCATTGCGCAATATTCCCTACTGCTGCCTCCCGTAGGAGTCTGGACAGTGTCTCAGTTCCAGTGTGGCCGGACACCCGCTAAGGCCGGCTACCCGTCTTAGGCTTGGTGAGCCATTACCTCGCCAACTACCTGATAGGAAATAGACCCCTCCTCAAGCGCCACCTCTTGCGAAGCAGCTGTTCATTACACCAAGATGCCTCAACGTAATTATATTTGGTATTAGCCCCGCTTTCGCGAGGTTGTCCCAATCTCAGGGGTAGGTTATCTATTCGTTATTCACCCTTACGCCACTTTACTGTTCCAGGTTGCCCCGGAATTTCTCGTGCGACTTGCATGTATTAGGCACGCCGCCAGCGTTCGTTCTGAACCAGGATCAAATTCTCCAATCAAAATTTAATTAAAGTTTTTTTGATCCCTTAGGATTTTTTGTGTTTTGAGTGTTAAAACTCTTCTTCTACCTCACTCCTTGGATGTCTATTTTTCAAAGAACAGAATTCGTTACTATACTTCTTTTAAAAGTATTGTCAAGTTTTTATTATATATTTGCTTGACTTAATCAGCCCGTAGAGTAAATAACAGCATTAAACTATTGTCAAGAAAATGATACAAAATGGATGCAAATCTATCAAGCATAATTCTGGAAAATGGCACTGCCTGGTTTACGGACGAGATTATTTCCCTGTCCGGCAACGATTTAAGGAAATGTTACCAGTGCGGTAAGTGTTCGGCCGGCTGCCCCATGGTTTTTCAGATGGATTACCCGCCCAGCCAGCTCATCCGCCTCTGCCAGCTCGGTCTACGCGATGAAGTCCTTCACTCATCTACCATCTGGGTCTGTCTTAGCTGTATCACCTGCTCGACCAGATGCCCAAAGGATGTCGAAATCGCCGGCCTGATGGATACCTGCCGGGAACTGGCCGTCCGCGAGGGTGTCGCTACCAAGGAGCAAAAACGGATTCAGTCATTCCATAAGTCGTTTCTGGAAACCATAAAATCATACGGCCGACTCTACGAGATGATGCTGGTTACAAATTATAAACTTAGGACTCTCGACCTGATGCAGGACGTTTTTAACGGTCCTAAGATGTTCTTCGACGGCAAGCTCAAGCTACTGCCGCACGGAGTGAAGGATAAAGATGCCGTTAAAAAGATATTCGAAACATTCGCTCACAAGAAATAATATATGAAACTCGGTTATTATCCCGGTTGCGCGTTGGAGGGCAGTTCTTACGAATACGCCAAGGCCGTTGAACGCGTCCTGCGCGAAATCGGAGTGGAACTGGTCCAGATAGAGGACTGGAACTGCTGTGGCGCCTCGGCCGCTCATTCCACTAACCACAAACTGGCTGTGGCTCTGCCTTACCGTAACCTGGCTACCGCCAGGGCCCAGGGCCTGACCGAAATATTCGCTCCCTGCCCGTTCTGCTCCAAAACCCACATCACCACTAACCACGAAATAACCGAAAACCCGGCACTTAAATCCGAGATGCGCTCGGCCACCGGCCTGGATTACGACGGTTCTCTTAAAATAATCAACAGCGTGGCAGTATTTGATATGTTTATGGACAAGCTCGTGTCTAAAATCAACCCTGAGCGCCTGCGCGGCCTCAAGGTCGCCTGTTACTACGGCTGCCTGCTGGTCCGGCCGCCCAAGCTACTCAAGTATGACAACCCCGAACAGCCGGTGATGATGGATCAGGTCGTGGCCAAACTCGGAGCCCAGCCGGTCGACTGGGAATACAAAGTCGAATGCTGCGGCGGCGGCTTCACCATCTGCGACGAGCCGGCCGTGCTCGAGCTCAGCCGCAAGATACTTGAGGACGCCCGCGACAACGGCGCCCGGGCTATCATCGTCGCTTGCCAGATGTGTCAGGTCAATCTTGATATGCGCCAAAAGAATATCGAGAAACGCTACAATACCAGATTCAATATGCCCATTATCTATCTGCCACAGCTTATCGGATTGGCTATGGGCATTAACCCAAAAGAACTCGGCTTGGACGTGCACTTCGTGCCGACCGAACCGATATTGAAATAGAGAAAGGAGATTGTTATGAGGAAGATGTGGAAACTATATGCGGCGTTGGTCCTGGGAGCGATGTTGTTCTCAGCCGGCTGCGGCAAGAGCGATAATCCGCCCGTAACCGACAATAAGGCCGAACCGGCCAAGGCCGTCACTGAGACCGCTACAGCCGCGCCTGCCCCGGCTTCTGCCCCTGCGCTGGCCGGAATGGAACAGCCCACTGGACCGGTGTGTCAGAGCTGCGCCATGCCTATGGCCAGGCCCGAGGATTTTGGCACCAATACCGACAAGACTCCATGCCAGGATTACTGTAACCTCTGTTACCAGAACGGCGCATTCATGGGGCCGGATATGACCTGTGACCAGATGATAGACCTGTGCACCGGCGTTTTGTGCAAGAAGATGAATATGCCCGAACCCCAGGCTCGGGATATGATGAAAAACTGTATCCCCAAGCTCAAACGTTGGCAGAAAACGGTCGAGCCTAAGCCGGCTGAAGCACCGAAATAAATTATGGCCAAGATAGGCGTTTTCGTATGTCATTGCGGTGAGAACATCGCCCGGACGGTCGATGTGGCGGCTGTGCGCGAGGCGGCCAAGTCCATGCACGGCGTGGTCCACGCCGAGGACTACAAGTATATGTGCTCCTCGGTCGGCCAGAACCTCATTAAGAACGCCGTTAAGGATAAAGGCCTGACCGGCGTGGTGGTTGCCTGCTGTTCGCCCAAGATGCACGAGCCGACATTCCGTAACGCCTCGGCTGATGCCGGGCTTAATCCCTATCTTTGCGAAATTGCCAATATCCGCGAGCAATGCTCCTGGGTTCACGAGGACAAATCCGTGGCTACGCCCAAGGCCATAGACCTGACCCGGCTGATGGTTGAAAAGACATCACGGGACGCGCCACTCAAGGAAATTAAGATACCCATCGTCAAGAAGGCATTAGTCATCGGCGGGGGAGTGGCCGGTATCCAGGCCGCTCTGGACATCGCCGAAGGCGGGCAGCAGGTCATCCTGGTTGAGCAGTCGCCCTCCATCGGCGGGCGCATGGCCGGACTGTCCGAGACCTTCCCGACCCTGGACTGCTCCCAGTGCATCCTGACGCCCAAGATGGTCGACTGCGCCCGGCACAAGAACATCAAGCTATATACTTACAGCCAGATAGAGGATGTTAAGGGATACCTGGGCAACTTTGAGGTGACCATCCGCAAGAAGGCCCGCTTCGTCAAGGAGTCGGTCTGCACCGGCTGTGGCGCTTGTTACCAGAAATGCCCACAGAAAAAGGTGCCGGCCGAGTTCGACGAATATATGGGCAACCGCACCGCCATATACGTGCCGTTCCCCCAGGCCGTGCCCAATACCCCGGTCATAGACAAAAATACCTGCCTGAAACTGCTCAAGAATCGCTGTGGGCTGTGCCAGAAGGTCTGCCCGCCTGGCGCTATTGATTATGCCCAGCAGGACGAGCTGGTCACCGAAAAGGTCGGCGCCATCGTGGTGGCCACCGGCTACCAGATGCTTGGCAATGATTTCTACGGCGAATACGGACACGGCAAATACAAGGATGTCATCAACGGACTGCAGTTCGAGCGCCTGGCCAGCGCCTCCGGCCCGACTAAGGGGGAAATCAAGCGTCCCTCGGACGGACAGGTGCCGGAAACCGTGGTCTTCATCCAGTGCGTCGGCTCGCGCGACCCGGCCAAGGGCATCACCTACTGCTCCAAAATCTGCTGTATGTATACGGCCAAGCATACCATGCTCTACAAGCATAAGGTCCATCACGGCCAGGCCTATGTCTTTTATATTGATATCCGGGCCGGCGGTAAGGGTTATGAAGAGTTTGTTCTTCGGGCCATCGAAGAGGACGGCGCTATTTACCTGCGCGGACGGGTCAGCAAAATCCTGCGCAAGGGCAAGAAGCTGGTCGTTAGAGGCATGGATACCTTGAGCGCCAAGCAGGTAGAAATCGAGGCCGATATGGTCGTGCTGGCTTCGGCCATGACCGCGCCCAAAGGCATCGAGACGCTCTACCAAAAACTGGGCGCTTCCTACGACAAATACCACTGGCTGTCCGAAGCCCATCCCAAGCTCCGGCCGGTCGAGACCACCAATGCCGGCATCTTCCTGGCCGGCGCCTGTCAGGCGCCCAAGGATATCCCGGATTCTGTGTCCCAGGCGTCCGGCGCGGCCGCCAAGGTTCTGGCCTTATTGTCCAAGGATACCCTGTCCAAGGAGGGTACCGTCGCTCGCATCAACGAGATGCTTTGCACCGGCTGCCAGATGTGCGTTCAGGCCTGCCCCTACAAGGCCATAGAGGTCAAGGAAATCAGGGACCGGGCCGGCAAGCTCATCCGGGTCGTCTCGAGAGTTAACGATGGCCTTTGCCAGGGCTGCGGGGTCTGCGTCGCCGTCTGCCCGTCCAAATGCCCCGACCTGGCCGGCATTACCGAAGAGCAGGTCTACGCTGAAATAGTCGGCCTGGCCTCAGATATCTCATCGAAGTAAATCACATCTTCATTTAGACTTGACAACCTTATCCGGATTTGGGATAAATACGCCTATGAAACAAACTCCAATCTTGTTTCTTATCGGTGTATTAATATTGATGATGGGGCTCGGCTGCGCCGGCAACACCTCCGCTAAGACAAATCAGGACAAGGCCATTCCGGACTCGAACAGGCGGGCCATGATGGTCAAAGAGATACAGCAGTTACTGCCGGCTGTTAAAGAAGTAGTATCTGACCCGGAAATCGAAGCCAACTTCGTTGGCCATTGGACTGAACAATCAATAATAGATATGGGCGGCGGGCTTTCCGGTGATGACATATATTTCTTCCCGGACAAGACTTATATGTATACCCACTGGGCTGATATTATCGAGGAACATATTTGTGATAAAGGTCGTTGGGCTTATGAACAAGGATTCTTGAGTATTTATTCCGATAATACGATTAAAATTACTAGTTGGTTACCAAGACCAGGCGATACAACCTATCTGCCTATCCAATATCCGATTGATGGTAAGGATAGATTGTTACTAATGGGTACTGATAAAGGTTTTTCTTACGGTGTTGGTGGAAAGAGACTGCACGACGATTCTGATTTATTCCTTATTACCTTTGGTAAAATAGAAGATATCACCGTTGAAGGTACAGAGGGAATCAAGGCGAACCTGATGAAACAGAGCCGGTGGTTAATGGAAGCTGATAAGCAGGAGGAGCCGAAATGATAACCATTCGAAACATTATCATCTCGGCATTTTTTATAGTGGCCCTGTCGATATGGTTATACCCAGAAGGTGGGACGCCGGCCGACCCGGCCGTCATTAACGCTCGTATCAAGGAGCTGGCCAGCACCTCAGGGCAGGCAATTGATTCTGGCGCGCATGGTTTGGGTGCCATCGGCGCGCCGGCGCTGCCTTACATTATAGAAGCCTACAAGAAGCCGCTCAGTCCGTCGCACCGCCATAACCTGGTTTATGCCGCGCTCTTCATCAGGGGCGCCGACGAGCAGTCCAACGCCTTCCTGGTCAGCTACCTGGACGATGAGTCCTCGCGCCTGAGCAGTTACTACAGCGACCTGCGCAGCGCCGCCAACCCGCCTCGGGGCAACGTCGGCCGATTCATCTTTAACGGCGGCAATAACCAACCGCCACCGGTCCGGCCGCCGGTGATGAGCTACGATATGCGCCTGGCCGCCATGGAACGGGTCTCGCGCTGCCGCTATGTGCCGGGAGTGGGCCCGCTGGCCGACTCGCTCCGGGCCGACCCGCCGGCCAATTCGCTATACCTCGAATACGAAAGGCAGGTGCGCCGCAAGGCATCGCGCCTGCTCTGCCGCTATCTGGAATCGGACAAGCCGGCGCTCGATGCCGTCAACGTGCTGGAATCCCTGCTCGAGGACAAGGACAAGGAATGCACCCGCTGGGCCACCTATGGCCTGGGCCTGTGCCGATACAAGAACTCTTTAGTACCGTTGTGCGGTTTGGTTACCAGCACCGACAAGGCGCTGGCTGAATATGCAGCCTCGGCGCTGGGTAATATTGGGGAAAAGGATGCGCTCAACGCCGTCAAGAAATGCCTGCGCAATACCGGCGACGCCTATGTCAAGGCCGCCGCCCAGGCCGCCATAACCGACATCGCCGGTGAGTCCGTGCCTTTCAGCCCGACCGCCACAGCCGACGGACTGCCCCTGGCCCGCTCGTTCATCTACCCGGCCCGCGACTACGCCAAGGACAGTTCGCGCAAGTCGTTCGGAATAATAGCCGAACCCGGCCAGACGCCCGATACCTTTCATAAGTTTGGTAATAAAATACACGTCGGCGACGACTCGGCCTGGTTTCAGGACGGCGCTACTGTCTGTGCTATCGCCGACGGTATCGTCCGCTATGCTGCCGATATCACCGTCGAGACGGCCATCAGCCGTTCCTGCTATGCCTGGGGCGGGTTGGTGGTCATAGAACACCGGGCCGCCGGCAAGGAAAAAGGGCAGTTCCGGGCGCTTTGCTCCGTCTACGGTCATCTGTCCGGCCAACTCAAGGTCAAGCCCGGCCAGCTGGTCCAGAAAGGCCAGAAACTGGGCGAGCTGGGGCTTAGCTATGGGATAGAAAACGGCGACGCCGAGGCGCGCCTGCATTTAGGTCTGTATGATGGCGCCTATCAGGCCGAGACCGGCCAGTATCCGGACTGGCTCGACGCCTATACCGACCAGTCCCAGGGAATAGGTAAATGGCTCGACCCGCTCAAGTTTCTGAGCTCGGCGCTGAGATAAAAAAGGATAAGTATGATAAAAAGAGTGGCTATAATCACGCCGGGCGGTGATGCGCCGGGCATCAACGCCTGTATCAGGGCGGTGGTCCGCAAAGGAATTCATTCTGGATTCGATATGTTCGGGATTTACCGGGGATACCAGGGATTGATTAACGGCGAAATAGTCCGGCTCAACCGGCGTTCGGTCAGCGGCATCATTAACCGCGGCGGGACAATCCTCAAGAGTTCACGGTCACAGGAAATCAAGACCGCGCCCGGACTGCAAAAGGCGGTGGCTTCCCTGAAGGCACACCTGATAGACCGCCTGGTCGTCATCGGCGGGGACGGTTCCTTCGCGGCCGGGCTTAAGATCGCCCGGCAGGGCGTTCCAGTCATCGGCATACCGGCCACCATAGACAACGACGTCTTTGGCAACGATGAGACCATTGGTTTCGACACGGCCGTCAATACGGCCGTCGAGGCCATAGACAAAATAAGGGATACCTCGACCAGCATGGACCGTGTTTTCATAGTCGAGGTCATGGGCCGCGACCACGGTTTTCTGGCGCTGGCCGTAGGCGTGGCCAGCGGCGCGGAAATGATAATCATACCCGAAAAGAAATATAACATAAACCGGATTTGCGCCGAATTAATCAGCCATAAGGCAGGCCGGAAGACGTCGGAGATAATCGTCTTTGCCGAAGGCGCCGGCAATACCGCCCAGGCCGCCCAAAAGATAGAAAAGGCCGTCGGCGTGCCGGTCCGGGTCACCGTGCTCGGCTATATCCAGCGGGGCGGTACGCCCTCGGCACGCTCGCGGATACTGGGCGCTATGTTCGGCGCCTATGCCGTCAGCCTTATTAAACAGGGACTCGAAAACCGGGTGGTGGTACTGAAGGATAATTCCCTCAGCCATATCGCCATACAGAAGGTCATTAGCGGACAGAGGCATATAGATGATAAATTACACGACCTGGCCAGGACGCTGGCCATGTAGGATCGTCTTTGGTGAAAGTTATTAGTTATAAGTTATAAATTATAAGTTTATTATGGCTGGACATATCAACGCCCTGACGATTATCGCCACGGTAGTGGCAACCGCAATACTTCTCTGGCGTTATGGTCATGGCAAGGCAGACATCAAGAAAACTTTATTGGTATTCCTTCTTATTATCGCTATGCCTGTAGCGCTTTTCTTTAGTTTAGTTATATGCGAACATATATTTTTGCAGTTTTTTATTCCTATGTTTTGCGTATGTATTTTGTTGATATATATTAATCCGGGTAAAATACGTAAATTCAGCAGTATTTCATTAATAGTAATTGGAATAGTAGCCGCTTATCAATATCAAGCATTAGCCCAAAGCAGCGGATATACCAATAACCCTTTTCTGGCCAGTATAGAGCAAAGGCGACACCAAATGATGTTTGAAAATGTAAAGCGTCATCTGGCATCAATTGGTGTGGACAATAAGGACAACAAAAACTATCCGCCAGGATGGCTTTCTCAACCGGAATTAAAGGGTTTAGTCTCAGGTAAGTATATAGATTCTAGTATAATTGAAATAAGGATGGGTGAAATTAAGGTAACAAGCGATTGGCATTCTTTGTTTACTAGATTATATAAGAAAGAATATATTTCTACAAACCTAGATATCTGGTATCCGGGCGGGACGCTCAGCCAGGTGGCTGATAAGATAGAGCTTCGGGAGAGAAAATAGTAATTAGTTATTAATTGTAATTATAGTGTGTCCTTTTTTAGGTAATCTATGACCGCTGAAGACAACAACAAGCCAAAAGAAACACCATTCTACCTTGAGATATTTCTCGCAGTAATGGTGATAGCATTTGTTTTATCGTTAGTTTTCGGATTGCTCCATTATCAGCATGATTTCTGGCTGGTCGGCCTGGTTGCTTTTGGCTGGTCTTATTTATTCGCCTGGGCTATTTCCGAATCCGGCGCCTTGCCTATGGAATTCAGCACCATCCTGCTGACCTGGTGGATATTCTGGGACAAAAATCCGGCCAACGCCATCTATCTCTATCTACCATTGGTAATGGCTATGTTTATAGCTGGCTATAAAAAGGATTCTGAAGAACCGCGTATAATAACCGGGTTAAGTTTTTGGTTGCTTCTGTTTGTGTTTTGGATTTATTTTATCGGAGGCACTGCTCCGGACAATTTGGTCCAGCACAGTATGCTCTGGTCCACAGTATTGATGCTCTTGGTGCATACGGTAAGCATCTTCGCGCCCAAGGGCAAGCCCTTGTCGCGGATAGACCTGATACTCTGTTCCTATTCCGGCAACACCGCCCATTACGCCGAACAGTTCAGCGCCGGCGCCCGCCGGGCCGGGGCCGGGGTGGCCGTGCATCGTTACCATTACTACAAGGATTTCAGGCCGGAGCTGGCCGGCGACGCGCTGGCCGTGGCATTCCCGGTCATCGGCTGGAAGCCGCCCTGGCCTTTGCTTAACTACCTGCTTCTGGGCCTGCCCCGGGGCAAAGGCAAGCCGGCATACATAATGTACAGTTCGGCCGGCGGCCCGGAAAACGCCGGGTTCCTGGTCTGGCTGATACTCACCCTTAAGGGCTATAAGGTCGCCGGGCGCAGTTGGGCAACCTATCCCATCAACGTGGCCACCTTCCGGCTGGGGCTGGGGCGGCTCTGGTCGGCGCTGGACCGGCTGGTGCCCCGTCCGCGCGAGGCCCCGGCCCAGGAGCAATACGGGTTTGACTTTGCCAAGGGTAACTCGGCCGGACTTCCGATCATCTTCTGGCCCAGCCCGCTTTTCATCATCGGCATTATTATTGACAACAAGTTGATAGACTCGCTCATATACCGCAACCACGTCTACAAGAAACGCTGCAGCCAGTGCGGCATCTGCGTGGAGTTCTGCCCGGCCCAGCGGTTGACCATGGTTAATGGTTATCCCAAATCATCCGGCGCCTGCGTGCTGTGCACCTGCTGTGTTAATCTCTGCCCCGAGCGGGCTATGAACATCTGGTTCTTTACCGAATACGGCAATCCGTATCATCCGCGTTGGCGGGAATTAGTTGTAAAAAATAGAAAAGATTTATAATTTTACCACGAAAGCGCGAAAGTATGAAAGAATTAAATTTTACTATTTCGTGTTTTCGTGGTAAAATTAATTAAATTATAAGTATGGCCTTTGTGTTTTTAGTGTCTTTGTGGTGAGAAGGGTTTAATAGTATGAATACCAAGCTGATATTCGCCATCGTGATAATCCTGATAGCCGCGTTTATCGGGGTGATGGTCGTGCCCAACCTTAAGTTCGGCGCCACCAGCGCCAACGAGGCCAAGGCCGTCGCCATGCTCCATATGCTGGCTTACCAGAACCAGGCCTGGAAGAACAAGGAGATGGACGGCAACGGCGCCAAGGATTTCTGGACCATGGACGTGTCCTGTCTCTACCGGATAGTCCGGCGCGACGGCAAGGAGCGGGCCAACCTGATAAGCCGGCAGCTGGCCCTGGCCGACGGCGCGCCTTACAGCCGGGACAACCCCATGCCGCTGGTCCTGAACCGCGACGCCAACGACCTGGACGATTGGGGCTCGACCCCGGAACTGGCCCGTGAATTTACGACCACGCCCTACGCCGGATATTTCTTCCGGGCCATGTTGACCGACGAGACCGGCCTGCCATATAACCAGAACCCGGTGGGCAAGAACAAGGTCAAGGCCTGCAATACCGACAAATTCGCCTTTGTGGCATATCCGGCCAAATATCCTGATACCGGAGTCAATACATACATCGTCAACGAAAGGAACCTTGTCTACGGCGCAGACCGGGGGAGCAGTGAGGTAATCCTGCAATGGCCGGCCGAGCCGCCGACGGCCATAAGCAGTATAAAATGGTCTTCGGTGGATTAGAATTTACCACGAAGGCTCGAAATAGTGAAAATAGTAAATTTAGTGCTTTCTTATTTCCGTGGTTTTGTGGTAAGATTAAAAGGAGCTGATTATATGCTTAAAAGAATGTTCTTATCTTTCTTAGTGGTGTTTGTTATTGGATGCGGGCAACAGGCGCCGGTGGGGCAGTCAACCACTCCAAGCCAGCAACCGGCCCAGCGCACAGGTAATCGGATAGACCCGGTCTGGTGCGACGGACAGAAGGTGCTTTTTAGAATTACCAAGACGATAGACGGCCAGCCCCAGATTCAATCACGCGAATACGCCAAAGGCGAGGAAATCGGCCAGGGCGAGTTCACTACGCCCTATGTTATCGAGGACATCAAGGGTATAGGGCGAGACAATGGCATGGGTAAAATTACCTTCCACTACGAGGTCACCTGCGTGGACCGTAGCGGTAAATCCCGGCCCATGGTCATCAACGTTCGGCCCAAGCCGGAGCCGGCCCCGGTGCCGCCGCCGGAGGAGAAGAAATAAAAGGAGTTAAATCTATGGAAGAGAAGACCTCGAAGAAACTGATAGCGGCAAATATCATCGTCCTGGCGATAATAGCGGTCCAGTGCTTAGTTTGGCCCTTGACCATTTTTGCGTCAATCAATGGGTTTAAGAAAATCTTCTCCGCTATGAGTATAGACCTGCCCATAGTCACCCAGCTTATCATCAGCTTACCGGCCTGGGTCTATCTGGCCTGCGGTTTGGGGCTTCTGGTTATAATGCTGGTCAAAGAGTTCTTACTCAAGATAGATGCTCGGATACTCATAAACGTCATTACCGTCATAGCCATCCAGCTGACGGTGGTGTTGATTGCAGTCTTTATGATTTTGCCCGTACTGGCGATACAGACCCAGATATCTGAGATGAAGCAGAGCGCATCCCCGGCTCAGGGCGTATCGCTGATTCAGGAAAGAATTGCCAAAGGGATAGGGCAGGACCTATCTCCGGTTGAAAGTACAGCGCCGGATACCAAGCAGTCCCCGGTCCCGGATATGGGAATGCCGGTAGGACAGTTAGGCCATTCACTGGGCACCATCCTGATTGTAGAAGGGGAAGTAGCCCCGATGCCGGGGAAGGATATTTACCTGATAGTCAACGCGGTCAACGGGCAGAGGTTAAGCAAACCCGTCAGCGTTGAGTTGGATAATGCCCCGAGCCTGGCGATAGGTACGCGCTATGTATTCAAGGGCTACGAAGGGTGTCAGACAGTCGGGCGCCCGGTCGAGGAAGCCAATCCGGAGATACAACCTCAGCAACCCTGGCATTTAAAACGTTATTTCACGGTAATCGGGATGATTGCGCCTCCGCCCATGCCGGAGGAGAAATAGCCCTCAGGTCGTTATTTCAGTATTTTTCAAACAGGGTGGGGTTACGTCAAGAGATATGGGGAGTTAAGTCAAAAGGTATGGGGGGTTAAGTTAAAAGGTATAGGGGAGAAAGTCAAGAGGGGTGGGGTATCTCCCCCTCTCTGTATAAGATATTATAAAATAAGGAGTTATAATCTCAAAATAGGCTATTTTGGGGTATTTTTGCTTGAATTATGCCGGAAATAAGCCGGTCCAAGGTTACCTGGCATTGGCCAGACCGGGGCAGCCGAGCTGGTCCAGTATCCCGGCCAGATGGGCCTTGAATCTTTGTTCGGCCTGCTGAATCGCCTGCAGATGTTTCTGTGCTTGTCCTTCAACCGGGCTCAGGCCTATCCCGATATGGCTGTTGTATTCCTTGTGCAGGTTAATCAGGGCATCGGCCAGCCCGGTCAGATTCCGGTAGAAATCCGGAAATGATTTTTCTAGGTCGTTCAGCCCCTTGGTCAGTTCGTTCATCTCGGATTTAACTACTTGGGCGCGCTTGTCCCATTCTTCGGAAAACTTGCGCCACTCGTCCGGCTGGCCCATCTTGGGGATGTTGGCGGTGTATTGGGTTCGGCATTCCCGGTAAAGGTCGCGGATTGTCTTTAACCGGTTGATGACCTGGTACTCGTTGGGCAGGCATTGATGCAATTGCAGGTCTGCGGCCAGCGGTTTATGCCGGGAGTAAAAACGTTCGTAGAACAGGGTTTTCAACGTTTCAAATGGCATCTTCTGTCCGGTGTGCGGGTCGAGGACGTTACCGGAGTTCTTAAGATGCTCGGTCATCTCTTCATAGATGGTAGCCAGTTCATCGGCCAGGAACTCGGTCCGCGATTCCAGGTCGGGCCATAAGGCAATCAGGTATTCCTGCCGGCGGATGTCCAGCGCCGTTGAGAATGATTTGATTGTTTTGACTATTTCCTTGTATTCGCCGCGCCAGTTGGTCAGGTCGAACTTGGAAGAGTCGTTCATCTTTTGTTCGTAACCGTATATGAAAGCCTTATAGAAGGCATTTAGTTTTACCGTGATGTTGGCCAGCGTCAGGAGCGACGATTCCCGCTCCCGGTCGATGGCCTCGGTTGAGCCGACGGCTATGGATAGTTCTTCGACCCGGGCCGGGAAGTTCCGGTTGGCCGGTTCCTGGCGGTTGGGGATGAACGAGACCTCAATTTGGTAATAGGCCGGTAATAGTTTCTTTCCCGGCGCCAGACTGACCGTGAATCTTTTGCCGGCTACCGCGGTCCGGGTGACCAGCAGGCGTTGTCCGGAATAATCGAGCGCCGTGAACAGCATTGCGCCGTCCGGGTATTCGGCTTTGCCTGAGATATCGATGATGTTTTTCCCGGCGTTGTATGCGGCCTTGAGATTGTTGATTTCCTCAAGCGGGGCAGCGGCCGGACCGGCCGCAATGCACAGCAAAACCAGCTCGGCTGCGATGATAAATCTGGTTTCAATCCGTTCCATAAGACAGAAACTCCGGTTTGCACAATAATATTATGGTTACTTCGTCCAGTATGGGTGATTCGTCGATGAAACCCTGGGTGTTGGGGATAGCCGCGATGAACCGGGCTTTGTAGGTTACGGTATCGTTTTTGGTCAGGTCCAGGTTGAGGTCCTGTCCCTGGCCGGTGACTTTTATGGTGGTGTTGTTGGCCGTGACCTCGAATTTGATATCGCCCGAGCCGTTGGTCGGTTGCATCCACTGCCAGGTGATGCTGCCCAGCCGTCCGGGTTTTTTTAAGGCCTGGAAATCCATCGGTTCGAATCTGCCGGTGAACTCCGTGCCGGCGGTATCTTCGTATCTGTCCGGCGGAAAGAACGGCCCGGTTATCTCCTGGTCGTATATCCTGAAGCTGTCAATAGTGCCGTCGGCGTTGAGCGGATAACCGTTGCAGAGTTTGTCCTCGAACCGGTTGTTGCCCGGGTAGATATACCAGTTATTGAGTATTCCCTGCGGGAAGGCATCGCGGTGGTTGATCAGCGGACTGCCCAGGGCTTCGACTCCGTCCGTGAACAGGCGCAGTGACGAGCTGTTCCAGGATGCGGCGATGTGGTGCCATTGGCCGGCCGACCAGTTTATGTCTGACCGGGTGATGCCGTATTGGGCCCAGGAACTGTGCAGAGACGGTGACATCAGGTAGGGGAAATGGTGCCGGCGTTGGGCGTCCCGCATGCCGTACCAGCCCTGCTGGCAGGTGCCGTAATGGCCGGCCAGGAACGTACGTTTGCTCTGGTTCCGGGCCACCAATATCAGCCGGTCGTCGATGCCGTCGCCCAGAATATTCAAATCTTCGCCGTTGCCCACGGTTAGGAGCGCCCGGGTATCGGCCGGGTTATCGCTGGTGATGTCATTTGAATCCCAGGCCGGCTTGAACCAGAATTCCAGCGAGCCCTTGAGCGGAAAGTTATTGTCCGCCTTGTAGGCCAGGTATTCGTCCTCAGTGCCGGTAGTATCGCCGTAGGTGGACTGGCCTTTTTTGAATCCGGCCCGCCGGGTTTCGTGGCAGAATAGGCCGTCCGTAAAGAGTTCTGATTGGTCATTAGGGTCGATCAGCGAGCGGTTCTCGTCAGCCGTGCCGTAGTTGGCGCCGTCGCCGTCGCGCGAAACGGCCTTAAGTGTGTCCGTGAAATCCGCTCTGAGCAGGCAGTTGGCCAGTCCGGTCGGTCCGCAGGACGCACCGGCTTCGGGAATATCCTGGGGCTTAAGCGAGACGTAGCCGTCGTAGCAGAGCTGGTGCGAGCATTCGGATTCCGGTTTGTCCAGGCATTCTTTCTTTATGTTATTCCAGGACTTGTCGCTTTTCAGGTTGTCCAGTGATTCAGGATATATGGCCAGCCCGGTTTTTACCGTGGCATACTTTTCGAAATCTTTCTGGGTGGTATGGCGCAGGATATTATAGAGCTTAAGCACGGACGTAACTTTGCTCCGGGCGGTTACCCGGCGGGCATTGAACTCGTCCGGCGGGGCCAGCAGCTGGCCGAGCGATTCGACCTCGTAATATCCCATCGACGAGAAACAGAACTCCGTGCTCCAGCCGCAGTCCGCATCAGGCCCGGCGTTGGACGACCAACTGCCCAAATCGCTTTTGTCCGTATCGCCGAAACGCAGGCCGAAGGTTCGATCCGGATTGAATTTAGCCAGCCGCGAGTTGGGGTTGGCGTTGGTCTTGAGCGCCATCCTTTGCTCGGGGCCGAGATAACCCAGGCCGTTTATGAAGGAATCAAAATCTGCGTGAGATGAGAACACCCGTTTATTGCGGCGGTTGACTATTGATTGGGCCAGTTGGACGGCCGTCTCGGCCGATATGGTTGATTTATCGTTTCTGATGTAATTACCCGGCGATGTGGCGGTTTTCTGTGACCGGTCCAGGTAATAACCGGAAACGCCCTCGAGCACGGCGGTCAGCACGCAGGTCGGAGCGGTGTTGATGTTGATTGGCGCCCGGGGTTGAATCAGCGCGGTTCGCCCCCGGTAAGGCGGGGCGTAGGGCTGGTTGGTCGGGGTCGGCTTTGAACTGTATCCGCTGAAGCCCTTGTTGGTGATGGAGTAGTCGTCTGGGCAGCAGGCCAGGATATGATCGGGCGAAAGCGCCAGCCACAGGCCTGATGGCTGGAATTTATTAAATCCGTATAACTGGCCCGGTATTTTCAGGCCGGACCATTTACGGTTTATGTTTTTGTAATCGCCGTCCTGGTTGATGGGCGCCAGTGCGCCGGGCAGGAGCGTCTGCTGGTCTACCCAGGCGAAGCAGGTGATATAGTCCTTGATGAGTTTGTAATCAGATTCCTTGAGCCCGTTTTGTTCCAGGGCGGTTTTGATTTCTTCGCGTCCGGTGAAGTTATGTTTCTGCCTGGTCCGGGTATTACTGATGATATCGCCCAGGTTCGGGGCGGTGAATTGCTTGCCCAGGTTGTTGAGCATCCGGACCGCGTTGGGCGCTAGCGCCCAGTTGTCGGTCGACACGCCCGGGCCGTTGACATAAATCATCCCGGCGCAATCCCTGACGCGCAGTGAATATATGCTCAGGCAGCCGGCGTTGGATGACGGTATCGAGCCGCTCAGGCCGATGGTCTCGGTTCGGATGCCGCGCTTGACTATGATTTCAGATTTTTCGCCGGGCCGGATGCCGTAGCCTTTGAACGACGGGAACCGGGTGTGCTCCAGCGCTTCGGACGGGTGTGTCGAGATTACTTCGTCTTTGTCCGGGTCATAGCGGCCGTTGTTGTTCTTGTCCGTGAATTCGATGCCGTATACGGCTGGGGATATGCCTTTGTCCGGCAGGTCGTATTGGGGCAGGTAAGCGATGGCGGTTTCCATGCCCGAACGGGCCAATATCCGGGCCGCGGTCAACTCAGCGAAGTTTACCGCGCTGACACGCTCCATCCGGGTGAGCATCATAGACATCAAGCCCAGCAGCACCAATCCGGTCAGCGCGGCTAATACGATTACGAAGACAATGCCTTTGTTATTAGGGTGAGGGCGCTGCTTGGCGTTGGAACGGTTTTCCATCCGTTTCTATTAGAGCTTCTTGACCATGGTCAGCCGGTTGCCCTGTTCGTTGTAGCAGACCTCGTTGAGGCATTTGCGCATCATGGCGATGCCCATACTGCCGGGTGTGCCGTATTTGGCCACCTTTTTCATCAGCGCCTCGGGCACGAAGTTGTCGAGCGCGTCTTTCATGAATTTTTCATATTTGAACCCCTTGCCTTCGTCCTGCACGTGGCAGACGATTTTGTCGTGGTGGATTTCGCATTCGACCTCGAGGTATTTTTGGCCGTCGAGCTGGTTGCCGTGCATGATGGCGTTGTCTATGGCCTCGCCTAAGGCCACCATGAACTCGCGGTAGGCGGTTTTGTTGGTCAGGAAAGCGTCGAGCAGAAGGCCCATCATATCGAATATTTTGCGGGTGTATTTGGGCTGGGTCAGAAACTTTATTTTCAGAGATTGCATTGACATAACAGGCGATAAATTATATTATGCTTCTGAAAAGTCAAGGAAAACTTTGATAAATTCCGGAAAGTGCAGCTGAAACATGAAAGTATTGGGCATTGATTACGGCAAGAAGCGCATCGGGCTGGCCATCAGCGACCCGTCAGGTACCTTTGCCCTGGATTACCGGGCTATTCAGGCGGCTTCAGTCACGGAAGCGGCCGCACAGATTAAGGATATTGTCGAACAGGAAAAGATTACCGAGCTGGTGCTGGGTCTGCCCAAGCGTTTGGATAATACCCTGGGCCAGAGCGCCAATGCCGTCAACGAGTTTGCCCAACAGCTCAGCCAGGCCGGCGTGGACGTGTCCATAACATTCTGGGATGAGCGGCTCTCGTCCAAACAAGCCGAGGTGATGCTTCGGGATACGGGTATCGGCCGCAGGGAGAAACGGGTGCATACCAATGTGGTGGCGGCTCAGCTGATTCTGCAGAATTTTCTGGATAGTAGGAACACGGCCAAAGACGTTAACACGAATAAACCCTAATAAGAGCGAGTCACACTAACAATATGAAAATACTATTATATCTGATATTAGGAGTTGCTATAATCATAGCCGGGGGGTGGGCCTATGGGCAGGAGGAGGACGCCAAGACGGTTGGTATCAGGTCGGCTCTGGGGCGGCTCAAGGACCTGCAGTCGCGTATGGATGCGACCCGGTCCGACGTAGAGGTGGCTCAGGTGACGGCCCAGGCCGAGGCCATCTGGACCGAGATTTCGGCTGAGCGCGACGCGGCGACCGGCGTACTTTTTGAGGAACTGGATAAGGAGAAGGCTAATTCTTATTTCCTTATTATCGGCGCGCGCTGGCTGATGACGCTGACGGACGGGCAGGCGCTGACCGCGGCGGCCCGGGCGCTGGCTAACGTGGATATTAACTCGACCAGGTCAATGCCGCAGTTCTTCCAGCTTTGCCACGACCTGGCCAAATCGCCCGACCCAACACTGCTTCCGGCGCTGGACCGACTGCTGGCCAACAAGGATCGGGTTGTTTCCTTGCCGCAGTATTACCTGACCCTCAGCCCGGCTGATATACTGATGTATAGCTACCAAGTCTACGGCCGGAGTTCGGCCCGGCACCTGATGGAGCTCCTGGAAAAGTCGACCGACCCGGTGGTTCAGTATAACGCCATGAGCCTGCTGGCCGAGTTCAAATACGACCCGGCCCTGGGGATGATACGCAAGATTGTTGCCAACGACAAGATTGTCAAGGCATTGCGCTATAACGCGGTCGTGTGCCTGGGCCTGATGGGAGACCCCAAGGATATCGAACTGCTCAAGAAACTGCTCAAGGACAAGGACCCGGAGATGCGCTTCAACGCTTTGTTCGGCTTATTTGAGATGCGCCGTTCGGCTGCCGTGCCGTTTGTTATCGGGCTGTTGTCCGACTCCGAGGAAAAGGTCAGGTCCGAGGCGATAGCCTGCTTGCTCAACTGCCCGACGGCTCAGGGCATTGAGGCGTTGATTGCGGCTTTGCCCAAGGAAAAGTCCGAAGCTAACCGCAAGCAGATAAGCGATAACCTGTCCGGTCTGTCTCAGGGTGGCGGGAGCAACCCGGTGGAGTTCCTGAGCCTGAAACCGGTCGAGCGGGAAAAGGTCATCAGCCGCGCCATCGAATCGCGCGAGTCGGCTTACGCGCTCCGGCCCGGGGTGGAGCGGATGACGCACGACGACCTGGTGTCCATGACACGGGAATGGATTGCCGGGCACCGGCTTACTTCCGGACCGGCCCAGCCGACGGATATGGTCGGGCTGGTGCTGGACGCGGCCACGGTCCAGGATTTAGACCTGCTCTTTGAGGTGCGTTCGTCCTTGCTTTGGCGCATCTCCGGCGATGTCCGGAAGGAACTTGGGATAATTGATGAGGTTATCCGGAGAATACATAGGCGTCAGTTTAAATAGCCACAGATTTCACAGATTAGTTAACTTATAGATAAGCTAATAACATTATACTCAGGATAAGAAGCGCTAAACTATTATTGACAATATTTGCCGGATTGCTATACTTTGGCCAGTAGTATTTCTCAGAGAGCAAGAGCAACAAGTCTCGTCTGCCACTAAGCTACTATGAGAATCATCACTCGCGGCGATATGGACGGCCTGGCCAGTTCGGTTCTGCTCAGCACCGTAGAACAAGTCAGGGAAATCGTTTTCCTTCATCCCAAAGAAGCCCAGGACGGCAATTTCTCAGTGACCAAGGATGATATCATCGTCAACCTGCCTTACATTAAAGGATGCGGTCTGTGGTTCGACCATCACGTCTCCGAGGACCAGAAGGCCGAGTCGGTCCGGACGGCCGGCGATGCTAGGGGTCTGTACCAGGTGGCGCCCAGCGCCGCACGGGTGGTCTATAATTTTTACAAGAATCCCACACTGGACGCCTATGCCGATATGCTTGAGTCGGTCGACCGGTTCGACTCCGGACAGCTGACCAAATCTGACGTGCTCGACCCCAAGGACTGGATTCTGCTGGCCTATACCATCGACCCGCGCACCGGGCTGGGGCCGGAGTTCCAGAAGTATTTTCGCTGGATGGTCGAATACGTCAAGGAAGTGCCCATCGAGAAGATTCTGGCCCATCCCGAGGTCAAGCGCCGGGTGGACCAGGTCAGGCAGGAGCAGGCAGCGTTTGAGGGGATATTGCGGGCCAACTGCAGGCAGGACGGCGCAGTGGTGGTGACCGACCTGAGAAACCTGCCCGAGCCTCTGCCCAGCGGTAACAGATTCCTGGTCTTTATCCTTTTCCCCGAGGCCAATGTCGAGACCCGGGTGTTCTGGGGTAAGGATAAGGAAAAGGTGGTTATTGCTTGCGGACACAGTATCTTTAAGCGCACCTGCAACGTCAACATCGGCAAACTGATGTCCGGCTACGGCGGCGGCCACAAGGGCGCCGGCACCTGCCAGATAGAGTCTGCAAAGGCCGACGCCACGCTCAAGGAAATAATTGCTAAGCTTAAGGGGAATAAATGACCGCCAAGAAGGCTATCATCATTAGCTTGATTATCGGGGTGGTTATAGTCATTGCTAATCTTTTGGTCGCACTGCAATGGAGTGGAAACGAGGTTATATTTTTTATTAACTGGGTGATGATAGGCCTGGCGAGAGCCGTCACGAGGTTATTAGCATTTGATGATATGATGTCAGCCATTATACCGGGGCTTGTTATTAGTATTTTAATTTATCCGGTTGTTGGTTTGTTGGTCATACTGGTCAGGAGGATTTTTAGGGATTCCAAGGAGATTTCACCATATTGGTATTTCGGGTTGACCACCGCTTTATTTCTTGCGGCCAATACGATAGCTTTTATTATGCTTACTAACTGATGAAAGGAGCTTTTATGAATACTAACAGAATCAGGATAATCGGATTTGTGTTGTTGGTCGGGGCGTTGTCCATAAGCGGGTTGCTGGCTGGGGCCGGGGCGGGCGGGCCGCCGCCCATGCCGCAGGGCGTGACCATCAGCAACATCAGCTTCGGGCAGCTCTGGCAGGGCGAGGAGTTGACCAAGGATGATCTGGCCGGACACGTGGTCGGCATCGAATTCTGGGCCACCTGGTGCGGGCCGTGCCGGGCGGCCATGCCGCACCTGGTTGAGTGGCACAAGAAGTACGCCGATCAAGGCTTTATTATGCTGGGGTTCCACAGCACCAAGACCGAGACCAAGGGCGAGGTGTTGGAATTCTGCAAGGCCAACCGGGCTACCTTTAACATCTACGACAAGGGCAGCGTGTCCGGGTTGAACTTCTCGGGCATCCCGCATTTCTCGCTTTTCGACCACAACGGCAACTTGGTCTATGATGGTCACCCGATGCAGGCGGACCAGAAGCTGGAAGAGGTGATGAAGGCGGCGCCGGAGCCGCTGGCTGGACCGGGCCCGTATGTCAAGCTGGCCGCACTGGCCAAGAAGGCCAAGGACAAGAAGGATCTGGGCAAGATACTAAATGCTCTTAAGACCAAGCACATCAATTCCGAGGATCCGACCGAGAAGGCTGAGGCCGAGATGCTGGCCGAGCGGTTGACTACCTACGGAAACCGGATGATGGACAAGGCTTTAAGGAAGATGGAGGTCGAGCCGGCCGAGGCCTATAACCTTTACCAGCACATCGCCAACGTCTACAAGGGTGATGAGATAGGCGACAAAGCCGAGGGTATCGTTAAGGAACTCAAGAACGAGAAGACCTTCCAGGAATACGTCAAGGCCGACAACGAGCTGGCCAAGATAAAGGAAGATGTTGATAAGTTTAAGAAGTGCAATCGCTGCCAGGCTTTCTCGTCCGGGTGCGAAGGCTGTAAGAAGGCCTGCGCTAATTACGAGCCGACCCTGCAGAAAGCCCAGTCGCTGGTAAAGAAGTATCCGGAATCTCCGGCTGCGGTTAAGGTCAGAGAACTGATGCCGGCGGTCAAGTAGACAGCTTGTTCAAGGAATTGGCAAACGTTCCGGTTAGGATGAAAGGAGCATCTATGATAGTTTCCAGGAAATGGCGCGCGGCTATTTTTGCGGTATTAGCAATATTTTTGCAGTGCATTCAAATCCAGTCTGAAGGGATGAATGGACCCGGGGCGCAGGCGAGCCCTGATATTACCATAGACAGCATCAGGTTCGGCGGGTTATGGATGGGCAATAATATTTCGACCGATGACCTCGAGGGATATGTGGTGGCTGTTGAATTCTGGGGTAAATGGTGTCCGCCGTGCCGCGAGATGATACCTCACGTGGTGGGTTGGAATACCAAATACAGCGCCCAAGGGTTAATAATCCTGGGATTTCACAGCACTCAGAGCGAGACCAAGGATGAAGTGGCTGCATTTTGCAAGGAGAATAAGATTAGTTATAATATCTATGATAGAGGGGGCGTGGCGGGGGTGGAAGTCAAAAGCGTGCCGTATTTGATACTGTTTAATCAGGAAGGTAAATTGGTTTATAACGGACATCCGGCATCGGCCGACAGCAAGCTGGAGGAATTGATGAAGAACGCCCGCGACCCGATAGTGGGAGACGGGGTTTATAACAAAATCGGCGGGCTGGCCAAGAAGGCCCAGGAGAAGAAGGAGCTAGGCAAGATTCTTAATACCCTTAAGACCAAACACATCAATTCAGAGAATGCCGAAGAAGCCGCCGAAGCGGAAAAGCTTGTGGGTAACCTGACCGCTTACGGGGAATGCCTGCTCCAGCGGGCGGAGCTTAAGAAAGAAACCTACCCGACCAATGCTTGGAATCTTTACCAGAAAGTGGCTAATATTTATAAGGGCGATGAGATAGGCGAGAAAGCCAATAAAATAATTAAGGAACTCAAGGTTGATAAGGCATTCCAGGACAATCTTAAGGCTGATAACGAACTGGCGCAGATAAAGGAAGAAATAAAGAAGTTTAAGAAATGCAATAAATGCAGCAGGTTCTCCAATAATTGCGAGGGCTGTAAGAAGGCTAACAGTAATTATGATAATGTTTTACAAAGAGGGCAATCGTTGGTGAAGAAGTACCCCAATTCTCCGGCAACACCAAAGGTCAGGGAGATACTGCCGGTTAAATAGGCGGTTTATTAAAGGGGTTGTCGTTTTCTACGGGCAGTTCCACTGATTGGTCCGGGTTTTGGGCTTGTTCCCTGAGATATTCCTTGATAATCATCGTGACCGCGTCCCTATCCTTGGATAATATCCGGACCACGTATTTATTTCCTGTACGGCCAAGACTCTGGATATCTACCATAGCGCCGAAGCCGTTGGCTGAGATGAAATCCCGAAGTTCTTCGGCTTCGTCTGCGGAGAAGAATGTGGCTAAAGAGATGGCGTCGAGCGCATTTTTATCCGTGGCGGTCTCCCGACTCTTGGCTGAGGTGTAGGATATGAAAACGGCGAAGACTAGGACAATCGCCCCTAATATGACCAACTGACCCATAGAATGGCTCCTTATTTTAATATTTGTTTAGCGGGACAGGTTATTATTCCCCGGTCCGCATCGACTTCAATATAGTCTCCAGTTTTTATTATGGATACGATTTTAGGAGCCAAATCAGATACGAAGGGGATGCCGGCCAGGATGGCGCCTTCGGTCAGGTTATAATCCGGCGCTTTGACGGTGACCAGCGCGGCCGGAGCCTTTTTCTTCTGGACCAGCGTCATCAGGACCGAAGACCCGCCCGATGAGCCCTTGGTTTCCTTGAATACAAGTATCGCATCTTTGAGCAATCTCCCTTTATTGGGGTTGTTCGAGGCGATGATTTCCCCGGTATCCAAATCCACATCGCCCAGGAACGAGAAGCTGTTAGGGCAGACTATCGCTTTACCCTGTGCCTTGCCCCGGACTATTTTCCTGCCTTTGAATGTTTTACTCATATTTCCATCTCCCGGATAATGCCGTTTGGATGCAGCTGTTTGTATTAGTCAAGACAGTCTTGCAGCCCAGCAGGTCTTTCACATAGCGCGCCATTTTTACGCTGTCTACCACCATGTTCTTGACATACGGGACGGGTAGGCCGTATTCGCGGCAAGTCGAGGTCCGCATATGGCTTTCCACCGGGCAGGTATCGGCTACCACCTTGGCTCCGGCCTTTTCTATTATCTTTACATATCCGGAATATTCAGCCTGCCGGCGGGTCATCCTATTGGTACAAATCCAGAAATTGACATCCGGCGCTATCCGTTTTCCGTTTAATTGTTCGGCTACATATTTTATCTGGGCCAGATTGTAATGCGGACAGCCCAGCGTGACGAAGTCGACATGCGTTCCTGACGGGATGGTATTCATCTGATTATAGACTTCATCCAGGTCACGGGCATTAATTTCATAGACCGTTTGGGGGATGCGCTTAGGGCCGAAGGCTTCTTTGACGGTTCTGGCCTCGGGCGTGACGCCGGGGATATGGAACAGGGTGACCGAGCCGGAGGTGGCCAGTGCCGCGCCAAGCCCGATGAGCCAGTCGGTCCGTTGCGGAGCGACGCCGTCGATGACCGGGACCTCGCTGCCGACTATCTTACCGATGGCGAATCCCAGGGCGCACCAGGCGTCATAGGTCTTCAACCGGGTCGGCGGAATCCTTACATTGAAGAGGTGCGTGCCGAATCGGTTGGCCGGCAGGAGATATCCCATCAACGGGTATTTGCCGGTGACGGCCGAATAACGGCTGAACAGCCCGCCCCGGTTGGTTCGGGCGCCCAACACCGAATTGAAATAGATGATAGCGCTGCTCTCGACCGAGGCGATGTAGCTTCCGAAAGGCGGGACGAACCCGATGAGCTGAGGGGTGCAGGTGTATGTTTCCAGGATGCCCATGGCCCGGTGTGCGGCTTCTACTTTGGCTTGCAGTCCGGCCAGCTTCTTGGGGATGCCGGTAATCCAGGGCTTCTCCAGGTCGGCGCAGAGCGTCGAGGTGGTGGTCGGCACGCACACCCGGGCTCCACGGCGCCGGGAGTAGCTGACCAGGTCCTCGACCGAGCCTTCATAGATGCCCATTTCAGCCGGATAATGGCAGTAGGAAATATCCGCCAATCGTTCCGAGCCGAATGCCTCGCCCAGCTGGATGAGATAATCTATGGCCTCGGCCGCCACCGGCCCCTGGGCGCCGCCGCGCATCCGTTTTTCCTGTTCAGTCAGTTTCATATCTTGATATCAGTGCCTTTCAATGCCTTGGCCGGTATGACGTCGACCACCAGGGCGCTGGGATAATCTTTGGTATGGTAAATAGTTTGATGGGCGATAATGTGCCTGGTCTCGTCGGCCTGGGCCGTATCGGTGTTCAGGTGCGGCGAGAACTTGGGCACGGCGCTGCTGGAGATTTCCAGCCTGATGCGGTGTCCTTTGAAGAATCGGATGCCGGTGGCCCAGAGGTCGACAGTGATCTTATAGACCCGGCCGGGCTTGAGCCATTCGGTTTTGGCCAGCGAGTTCCTGAATTCGGCCCGCTGGATGCCGTCCTGGAGCTGGATGGCCTTGCCGTTGGGCCAGACATCGACCAGCTTGGCGGTTAAATCCGTGCCCTTGACATCGGTTGAAATAAAGAGTTCGGCAAATACCCGCCCGCAAACGACTGTATCCCGGTTGAGCGGGGCAGTGGAATAGACCAGCACGTCCATTCTCCGCTCGATGGCCTGCTGGTCTGACGCCTCGCCTAATTGCAGGCTGACCGGGTCAGTCACATAAGGCACCGGGTCTGTTGGGTCGTAGATATAACGGTCGGCCTTTTCAGCCGGTTTGGGCGTATCAACGCTTAAAACACCGTCACCCAATAATGAGTTGGCATTGCCGTTGCTGTGCAGGTAGAACTTAGTGGTAACAGCTTTGGGGATGGGCCAATCGGGGAATGAATGCCAGCTATTTTCGCCCATGATGAAAATACGGCATCTTGGTTCGGTCTTCTTGTCGTGCTTTTCCCCGGCCAGATGCCGGGCGAAGAATTTTAATATGATGGAGTTCAGGTCAATGACCGCTTTCGGGCCGAAGTCTATCTCGCCCACCTTGCTGGATAGATTCAATTTATGCGGCCAGCATCCGATAATTAGCCTTTGTTCGTCGCGGGCTTTGGGTGTTTTTCCGCTTGTCCTCATGCCCGGGTAATTCTTATAGGTGGAAATCCCGTCATCATCATACCAGCCGCAGATGTGCATAATCGGAATATTGACCTTGTTCCATTCGTGCATATAGCAGACCTCTTTCCACCAGGCGTCAAAGGTGGGGTGGTCCATCCAGTTTTGCCAGGTGCGGCTTTTCATCCCGGCCGCCTGGTCCATCTTGCGCAAGGGCAGGTATCGGTAAAGCTTGGTCCAATTGATATTACCCAGATTCTGGTTGGTCTTGCCGAATACCATCAAGCCCCAGACAATCATATTCCAGAAGAAAGCGCCGTTCTGATAGGGCACGTTTATGACCGGGTCGGGTAGTGGCACCAAAGGCACAATGGCTTTCAGTGCCGGGTGCGCCTCGGGCGCGACTATCCAGGTGCAATATCCTTCATAACTGCCGCCCATCATGCCGATGTGGCCGTTGCAGAAATCCTGTTTGGCCAGCCAGCCAAGGGTATCAAGACCATCCTTCTTTTCAAATCGGAAAGGTTCCCATTCGCCTTCGCTGTCGTGCCTGCCCCGGCAATCCTGGTAGGCATAGGCGATGCCTCTTTGGGCCATCCATATCTTGGCTGCAATGCGCATGGGGTCGTGATTGCCGTAAGGCGTACGGGCAAGGATGACCGGGAACGGGCCTTTGCCTTTGGGCAGATAAAGGTCGGTGGAAAGATTTATGCCGTCCCTCATCCACACCTTGATATCTATTCTTTGTTCTACTTCATATTTGGGAGACAAGCTTGTTATCATTTTATATCACGCTCCATTCAGCACTTGGTTGATGACCCGGCGGAAGTTGCCACCGAGTATCTTGGTTATCTCTGTCTTATTGAATCCCCGGCGGTCCAGGGCGTAGGTAATGTTGGCTATTTTGGAGACGTCCTCGAGTCCTTTGCAGGTGCCTTCATAGCCGTCGAAGTCCGAACCCAGCCCGACGTAATCGACTCCGAACTTGTCGGCCACGTACTGGATGTGGTCGATGACTCTTTCGATGGAGATGACCATTTGGGTCCTGACGATGAACTCGGGCATATAGAAGATACCGACCACGCCCTTGCGGCGGACGATTTCCCGAAGCTGGTCGTCGGCCAGGTTGCGGGCGATGTCGCACAGTGCGCGGATGCCGGTATGCGAGGAAATGATCGGTCCGCGGGCCAGCCGGGCCAGTTGCCAGAAGCCGGGCGCGGCCAGGTGGGCCACGTCCAGGATCATGCCCAGCCGGTTGGCTTGGCGGATGGCCTGCCGGCCTAATGACGTCAGTCCGCGCGGTCTGAAGCTGGTCGGCTTGTAGGGGTTCTGGGTGCCGATGCCGTCGGCCAGTTCGTTGGATTCGTTCTGGGTCAGGGAAAAGGCGCGCACTCCCAGGTTGTAGAAGGTCTCGACCATATTGATATTGCCGGCGAAGGGCAGTCCGCCTTCGATGCTGATGAGGAAATAATTGTAGTCCGGGTCGGGTGCGGCGATGTCCTTAGCGTTGAGCACCAGCTTCAGCCGGCCGCGCGACTGGCGCACGGCGTGATGTATCTCGAACAGGAACTTCAGGGCGTAGGCGGTGGCGGCTGGGCCCCGGAACACCCTCGGGGTGAAGATGGCCATAAACTGCAGGTCAAGCCCGCCTTGCCTCAGGCGCGGATAGTCAACCAGCGGCCGGGCGCTAGCATGCTTATGCGGACGTCCGGCATCGGTCCGGCATTTGCCGGTTAGGAAGTCGCGGCCGGCCAGCGCTTGGTGGAAGCTGTCGGCGTGGCCGTCGATTATGAACGATTTACGGTGTAACTCCAGTAATTGAGTTTTATTCATATATTTTATATGTATTTTCTTGATTAAAAACAACGATAATGTAGTTTAAACGGCTCTGTTGTTCAATAATTTCTCAACATAAAAGGAGCGTGGATATGGGCAGCCAATCAGGGAGCACCGGGTCTTTGGTATCGATGATAGTCATGTTTGCCATAATGTTCGGGTTGATGTATATCCTGTTAATCAGGCCTCAGCGCAAGAAGGAAATAGAGCGCTTGAATATGCTCAAGAACATCCAGAAGAACGATCCGGTCATCACCTCGGGCGGGATTTACGGCATCGTTCAGCAGGTCAAGGATACCGAAGTTATCATCAAGATAGACGAGAGCAACAATACCAAGATACGGGTTGCCAAGAGCGCCATTATCGGCGTGGATAAAAATATGATGGCCTCTGAGGAAAAGAGATAAGGAAGAGATTATGAGCGAAACTTTAAAATGGCAATTATTTTTCGTGCTGATAGTGGTCCTGATAGCCGGTTATTTTGCTTATCCTTTAGAGGACAAATGGGGCTTCCGCCAGGGCGAATGGTTTGAAGGGCGCAAGGTCCAGCCCGGGCTTGACCTGCAGGGTGGCGCTGAAATAAGGGTCCAGCTTCAGAAGGCCGGCCTGGATCCGGCTAAGGTCAGGGAAAGCACCGACCGGGCCAAGGATACCATCGAAAAACGTATCAACCTGTTTGGTTTGAAAGAGCCGCGCATCCAACGTTACGGTGAGGACCAGATACTTATCCAGTTGCCGGGAATGGATGCGGCCGAGATAGAACGCGTTAAAAGGGTTATTACCACGACCGGACGTTTGGATTTTAAGTTAGAAGCCGACAAGGCTATCGTCAAGGATTATGCCGAGCGTTACCCGCAGGCGCCGTCCGGATATAACTGGTATGAGAATCAGGATAGGCCGGACAGGACGGATAGGGTATTGGTCAAGGACAAGGTCGAGATGACCGGCGAGCATCTGATAGAGGCCGGTACGCATCTGGGCCAGAGCGGCGTTGTGGTCAGTTTTAAGCTTTCGCTCAAGGGTAAGAAGGTGTTCAGCGATATAACCTCCAAATTCGCGGCTTCGGTGGTAGGCGAGGAAGATGCCCGGAGGCTGGCCATCCTGCTGGATAACAAACTGGTTTCGGCGCCGATTATCCGCGAACCGATTACCGGCGGCGAAGGAATCATCGAGGGTAACTTCACGTCTCAGACGGCGCAGGACCTGGCTACGGTGTTGCGTTCGGGCAGTTTACCGGCATCGCTGGAGATAATCGAAGACAGCTTCGTCGGGCCGAGCCTGGGCGAAGACGCTATCAAGCGCGGCATCATATCCTTCGGGTTGGCTATGATAGCGGTGGCCCTGTTTATGATGCTATATTACCACGCGGCAGGGTTGATAGCGGTGGTTGCCCTGGCCATGAACTTCACCCTGATATGGGGCATTCTTACTTTCTTTAACGCCACCATGACCCTGCCGGGCATCGCGGCTTTGATTCTGACCATGGGCATGGCGGTTGACTCTAATATCCTGTTCTACGAGCGTATCCGCGAGGAACGCGAGAAGGGGCACGACGCCAAGACGTCATTCGAGGCCGGGTTTAACCGGGCCCTGATTACGGTAGTCGACGCCAACTTGACTACATTACTGGCCGGGCTGATACTTTTCTATTTCGGCACCGGTCCGCTCAAGGGGTTTGCCATAGTTCTTTCGGTCGGCATCCTGACCACGCTGTTCACCGGCTATTTCGCAACCAAGGTAATCATGCAGTTGAGCATCGAGTCGGGCATCCTTAAAAAGGTGACCATGTTCAAGATATTCAATAATCCGCAAATCAAGTTCATGAGTATCGCTAAGTTTACCTTGCCGATATCCGTTATTCTTGTGATTAGCTCGGTAGTGCTTTTCCTGGCCAAGGGCCGGGATAGCTACGGCATAGATTTTACGGGCGGGACGGTGCTCAATATTAAGTTCCGCGGGCCGGAGGATATTTCTTACGTTCGCAGCACCATCCAGGCTATCACCGCCACGGACAGCGCCGGCGCGGTCAAGGCCAAGTATTCCGATGTCGAAATCCAGAGTATGATGGAGCGGCTGGCTAAGGACAAGAAGGTTACCCGCATCACGATGGGTGATATTTTCGCCCAGTCGCAAACTAACTGCGACGAGTTTCAGGTCAGGACCAGGTTTGTGACCACGGCGCCGGGGGTAATAGAGCTGAAACGCGACCTGCAGGCGGCGTTCGCGGACAAGATAGTGCCTGACCCTATAAGCAATATCGAAAACATCAGCAAGCGCGACTATAAGCTTAAGATGACCGTTCAGATGGGAAAACCGGCTAACGTCGCCGAGGTCAGGGAAAAGGTCAAGAAGGCTCTGGATGATAAGGGATTCATGGAGCCTCTGATTACGACCGAGCCGGAAGGCATAACATCAAGCGCCAGGTTTGATATGTTCTTCAAGGAAGACAAGGAATCCGATATCGAAGCGCTGGTCAGGACCGAGCTTAATCTCCAGAGCGGACCGTTCCCCAAGGTGGAAAGCATCAGCGGGATGGTGGCTCGCGAGCTCCAGCAGAATGCGGTCATCGCCATAATCCTTTCCTGGATAGGGATGATATTGTATCTGGCGGTCAGGTTTGAGTTCCAGTTCGGCGTGGCGGCGGTTATCGCGCTGGTGCACGACGTGCTTATCAGCCTGGGCGCGGTGGTGCTGTTTAATATGCTGGCGCCCAAGTCGTGGGGCATATCGCTGGACATCAACCTATCCACGGTGGCATCGCTGCTGACCATCGTCGGTTACTCGGTCAACGACACCATAGTCGTATTTGACCGGATCCGTGAGAACACCAAGGCCATGAAGGGCGATTCAATGATGAAAATAATAGATTTAAGCGTCAACCAGACCCTGAGCCGGACGCTCTTGACATCTTTGACTGTTTTCTTGACAGTAACCATTTTATTTATCATAACAGCACGGAGCGGCGGCGGCATAGCGCCGTTTGCGTTCCCGATGATGATAGGCACAGTGGTTGGAACGTATTCCAGCGTATTTATTGCTTCGGCATTGCTCAAAGGAGCAAGAGCCAAGTTAGAGAAATAAGATTTAAGGTAAGGTCGGTTATAGTTAGTAATCTGATTGAGCGGATTAAACGGATAATATTAATTTCAGCTAAATCAGCTGAATCTGCTTACAGGATTAGAGTATAACTCGAACTGCATAAAGGAGAGAATATATGAAACCATCTGCATTAGTGGCAATACTCGTGGGTATTCTTATAATCGGCGTAGTATTCATCATCTGGATATCAGGCGGATTTGAACCGAAGCCGTTAATAGTCGAAGCGCCGCCGGAGCCGATTACATCAACGCTGACCGCGGCCGAAGCGATGACCGCCACCGGGTTCGGCAACCTGCCGCTGACCAGCACGATGGTATCTGAGCCAATGTCCAACAGCTATACCATCAAGCCGGGAGATACCCTTTGGTCAATCGCCAAGCAGTTCTATAACGGCGACGGCACCAAGAGCAAACTTATCGCCGAAGCCAACAAGGACAAGATACCAAATCCCAACCGGCTCAAGGTTGGCACTGAAATAGTCATCCCGGGTGCTGAGTCTTCAGGTATGGCGCCAAGGTCTACCGGTATGAACGAGCCCAGCGGTATGTCGGAGCCGACATATAGCGCCGGCGAAGGCCAGAGTTATACCGTCAAGAAAGGCGATACGCTTTCCAAGATATCCCAGAAGTTTTACGGCACCGCCAATAAGCGCAACATCATAGTTGACGCCAACCGCGATAAACTGGCCACCGAAAGCACGACCCTGAAGGTCGGCTGGAAGCTGGTTATTCCCAAACTGTCCAAATCGTCGGGTAAAACACCGTCCCAGCCTCAGCCGCCCAGGGAAAGCACGCCCAAGCCGGCAGATAATGTGCCCTCAGGCGCTTCTGAGGACAGCGGTAGCGGTAGGTAAAACATAACGCTGATAGGGTTCGGGCGGTTAGCATCTCATTTTAACGGGACAACCTGTTTTTTGCCTCCTGTTAGCCCAAATAAATTGACATATTTCCAATCCGTGCTATTCTGCGCGTAGAAAACTTGGCGAAAGGAAATGTTGTAGCAGGTGTCTACTTGACAAAAACGTCACCCGGAAGACCGCGTAAATAAAGGGAAATAAAATATGGTGTGTGTCACCGGACGAAAAGATATATCATGACAGAGATATTAAAATCGTTGGGGATTAAATGAGTAAGGTCATTAAGCTGATTTTGACTGGCCAATTCCCGGATGTTCTCATATTCTTTTTCGGGGGGATTATTATTTCTTTGGGAGACGTTTTATTCGGCAATCTGACAGGACGATTTTTATTTTACGATAATGTTGCATCAAATGGGTTAATTGGTGCAATAATTGCGGCTGTAATTATTCTGGTACTGGCAGCGGCAATATATCGCGAAGCGCCTTATGAGGAAAGTTATAATGCTATAGTGCTTTACTTCCTTAAATCGCAGGGTATTTTTCTAAAAGAATCAGAAATAATTAAAGCGACTAACCCCTTAGCGCCTTTCCAGATACCACCTCAGGACAGAGGTTTTGTCATTAGTAATAAACGGCTGTTTGTGTATGAGTATGATCATATTGTCTGGCAAGCATCATTTGATGAGGTAGAAAAAGTGGAGTATCTATCGGACAAGAAGGGGTTTACTGTTTATCTTCAGAATGGCACTACATACACTTGTCATATTTCGGGGACCATCAAAATAATATTGAAGGAAATTAGAAAGTTATTGCAGGAGAAATTCTATCAAAGGTAATAAAATACATGATACAGAAGAATGAAAAAATAGTTACGTTCCGAAGAGAGCTGTATTTTGTATTAATATTGTGCCTAGCGATGATAATCTTATGGCTGATGGATAAATTACAGGTAAGCCATTTTTCGTCCTTACATATTTTTATAAAAAATCTGCAATTTGTATTTTTAATTGGAGTGCTTCTTGGATTAAAAAGTCAATTTGATGCTCAAGCTAATAATGTTATTGAAAAGCCCGATTGGGAAATTATAAAGAACCATGTATATAAGCAAAATATTCTGGGAAAAGATGAGGATGTTAAGTATGTCGTAAGGTGTGGTTTATTTGGAACAGGAAATCTTATGAGGTTTAATGTGCTGACAAATGAGAGGTTTTTAGGGTATAAAAAATATTTTGGTGTGACAGATGAGATTAAGTTTCAAAATGTCAAAAAATATAACTACAAAATAACATTTCTGGTCATGACCCTGAAATTTGAAACAGATAATGATACCCAAATATTTGAAATCATAACCAGAAAATCACTACAGAGCGAAACTATAACAGTACTGGATAAGTTAATGGCCGAAAAGAATATTCCAAGAATGATAAGCTTCGCTCGTGAGTAGTGAGCAGAGGACACTTTCCACCCCCAGTAATGCACTAACCAGGCTCATTCTCCCGCTTTAAGGGCGGGACTCCATCGCTATTACACCGGGCATCATTCCTGAAAAATCTTACCAAAATCTCAAAATAAAATGAACTTTTTCCGAGACTTTACGTTTAATATATATAGGGGAGGCAAGAGAAAGGAGGCAAGAGACAAGAGACAGGAAATAAGGGGAAGATGGCGGGTATTCCGCTAAAGAGAGGAGGTGATGCGACCTTAATCGGATGATTTCCTTACCCGCCTGAATGTCGGGCAGGCGAGTTAGGGGGCGTTAAATACAACCCGTATGGCGTGCCAAATAACCCTTATGGCGTGCCAAATAACTCGTATGGCGTGCCAAATAACCCGTATGGCGTGCCAACTAACCCGTATGGCGTGCCAAATAACCCGTATGGCGTGCCAACTAACTTGTATGGCGTGCCAAATAACTTGTATGGCGTGCCAACTAACTTGTATGGCGCGCCTAATAACCCGTATGGATGCTCAGATGACTTAATCTGGGCGTCAATACAAATGTCCGCCAAACCCCGATGTCCATCGGAGTCAGGCGGAAAAGGAGATAAATATGAGAGGAGCAACAGACTGGTTAACGACCCGGAACGACGATTTCTTCAACAAGCAGAGGGCATATCTGGAGCGGGTGATAGCCAACAAGGTGGCCTGGGGCATACCGGATGCGGCCATAACCCCGCTGACCACCCTCCAGACCGAGTATGAGCCGCTCTACTGGAAAATCCAGGACAAGCGGGCCCGTACTTCGGGTGATGTCACCGCTCACCGTGACTGTCGTGACCGGTTCGAAACGGAACTCCGGGCATTCCACAAGGAACGGGTCATCGGTAACCGGAGCATCCCCAAGTCCGAGCTGTCCATCCTGGTCGGCAAGGAACGCGATACCGTGCCGACACCGCGTGGCAAGATCGACACCATTCCGATTATAGGGTTAATCGGCATCGGCGGCGGCGATATAGAGGTGCGTGCCCGGGTCACCACCGACCAGACCCGCTTTAGCATGCATCCCTTGGCCGATGCGGTGGAGTGCAGGTATACCCTCGTGCCCAAAGGCGATATGCCGCCGGAGGGGCAGAAGGATACCAAGAAGTCACAGGTTTCCAAGAAGGCCCGGTTTATCATCTCGTTAGGCGACGAGCAGGCCGGAGAGAGTTTCTACGGCTTCTTCCGCTGGGTTAACCTGACCAATCCGGCTAACAGCGGCGCCTGGAGCAAAGCGCAGAAAGTGGTGATTGCGTAGAGTGAAATTACCTTTGCCCTAACCCTCTCTCCCGCCTCGGCGGGAAGAGGGACGGGTGAGGGTGCTTGCTACAAAGAACGAAGTGTTCACATCTACGAACATATGGATTAAGGGATATATAGAATAATGTGATTATTCCGCTCCACGAAGTTTATCCTGAGTCCTTCGGGAATACTCAGGATAAATATTTCGAAGGGCACTGCCAGTACGTCACTTTTGTTTGCACTAATCCCGCTCCGCTGCGCTTCGGGGAGTGTGCAGCCTCCAGCGCATACTAATCCTGCTCCTTACAGTCGCTGGATAATGTGGCAATACGTCACTCCGTTTCTACTGCCACTAAACCCCACTGATGAATTCTTTCCAGAGCATATAGCGCGGTTCGTTAAGTTTGCCGGTCAGGAAAGGGTCGTAGGCCGGGGCGACGGGTTTCTTGAGCAGTTTCATTCCGGCTTCCTGGGGGAGCTTGCCGCCTTTGCGGGTGTTGCACCGGTGACAGCTGGCCACCACGTTTTCCCAGGAATAAACGCCGCCGCGCGAGCGGGGTAAAATGTGGTCGATGCTCAGCTCGGAGGCGGGCAGTTTCTTGCCGCAATACTGGCATTGTCCGTTGTCGCGGATGATGATGTTATGGCGGTTGAACTTCAGGTCGTGCCGCGGATATTTGCTGTAACTGAACAGGCGGATGACCCGGGGCAGTTTTATCTTCCAGCTGGCCGTATGGACGTATTCGTCGCTGGGATTGTTGCCGTTCCCGTTACGCGACAGCTCAATCCAGTTGTTCAGGTTATGCGTGGTGAAATGGCCGTTGTTCTTGGTGATTACCTCGGCGTAGTCCTTGGCCAGGAGCGTAAAGGCCCGGCGGGCCGGGATAAGCCTTATGGCCGTATAGAATTTATTAAGGACTAATACGCTGGATTGAAGTGGTTTGCCGTTGTTCCCGCTACTATTCTCCGTAATCATAATGAGCGCTAATATTAGCAAAGACCGGCCCGAAGTCAAGAAATCCTGTTCGAGATTTGTATGGTACGCAGATAAACGCAGAGCCTTAAGGGCTATGCGGATATTCAGGATAAGATATGATTTTTTATTAGTACCCAATGGATGGAAGAGTAATTCTTCCTGAACCTCTTATACTTCGGCAGTTGGAGCAAAGCGACTTATCCCTAGACCCTGAGGGGTCTTGGGACAAGAACCCGTACGGGCTGCCGAGTATCCTCGGCTGTAACTCACTACGTTCTAACAGCCGATGGATATTATCAGTGCTAATCTGCGGAAATCTGCATCCTATTTGACGGATACGGGCTGGAGTCTATTTCTGCTTGGACTTGGCCGGGGAATCAGCCAGGCTGAAAGGCTTGGTGGTCAGGTTGCCTTTTTCGTCCTTGACCAGGACTTCCAGTTTCTTTTCCATCTGGCCGAGTATTTCGTAGCATTTTTTGAGGGCTTTAACGCCGGCATCGTATTTCTCGAACGCTTTTTCCAGGTCAACCTCGCCTTCTTCGAGCTCTTCGACAATCTTTTCCACCTCGCCCAGATAATCCTCAAATCGTTGCTTGGTCATATAATTTCTCCTCTGGCGCCGAAGCGCCATGGCGCCTTTAAGTCGCCGTTTCTTTGGATATTATTTTTGATATGACGTTTCCGTCTTTAAGCTGGGTATTAATCTGGTCGTTGGCGCTGACCTGTTTGACGGACTTGAGCAGTTTGCCGTCGGCCAGCTTGGTAATGGAATATCCCCGGATGAGTATGGCGGTCGGGCTGAGGGAGTCAAGTTGCTTGGCGGTTTGGCCCAGCCGGTCAACGGTTCCTTGGTATCTGCGCTTGATGACGGCGGCCATATTTATTGACAGGTCGTCCAGTTGTTGCTGGTACTGTTGGAACTTGTCTACGAGCGACTGCCAGGCGTATCGCTTGGACAGCCCGTCCAGGTATGACTTGGCCATTTTGAAGGAGTGCTCGAGCCGGGTCATAAGTTTCCGGTGGTAGTGTTCGAGCGCTCCGGCAAGGTCGTCGGCCACGGGCACGACTATCTCAGCGGCTTCGGATGGCGTTTTGGCGCGTTTATCGGCCACCAGGTCGGCGATGGTGAAATCTATTTCATGGCCGACGGCGGATATGACCGGAATCCTGGAGCGGAATATGGCCCGGGCGACTATTTCCTCGTTAAAGGCCCAGAGGTCTTCGATACTGCCGCCGCCCCGGCCGACAATCATAACGTCGATATCGCCGTGGGCGTTAAGGTCGTCAATGGCCTGTGCGATTTCTTCGCGGGCGCCTTCGCCCTGGACTTTTACCGGGCAGACTATGATTGAGGCGTTGGGAAAGCGCCGGAATATGATGGTGACGATGTCCTGGATAGCCGCGCCGGTGGGTGAGGTGACGATGCCGATGCGCCGGGGCAACAGCGGCAGCGGTTTCTTGCGGGCCTCGTCGAACAGGCCTTCTCCGGCCAGCTTGGTTTTAAGTTGTTCCAGGGCCAGTTGCAGGGAGCCGATGCCTTTGGGTTCGGCCCGGTCGATGATTATCTGGTAATCTCCGCTTTTTTCGTAGACCGTAACCCGGCCCTGGACAACCAGTTCCATCCCGTTTTCCACCTTGAATTTTATGGCTTTCCCGGTGGACGAAAACATAACGCATCTTATCTGGGCGGATTCGTCCTTGAGCGAGAAATACATATGGCCGGAAGCGGGTACGCGCAGGTTGGAGACTTCCCCGCTGAGCCAGACCTGGCCGAAAGTTGTCTCCAGGGACAGTTTTATCTTGCGGGTGAGTTCGGTGACGGTCAGCACGTCGCGCTTGGCGGGTATGCCGCCGGACGGGGGTTCTTTAGGTTTGCCGGGGCTTTTGTTGCGGAAAGCGAAGAGGTCGCTGGTGGAGTCATCCATTTGAATCCCTTTAAAAGACTAGGCTTTAATCAGTACTCTTTTGATATCCAGGGCTTTCCCGGTTTTGGAATCAATCGTAACGACAGCGCCGCCCAATTTAACGTCATTCTCAGCCACATCAAAGTGGGTGGGCATCTGGGTGATAAATGCGGAAAGAACATTTTCGGTATTTCTGCCGATTACGGATTCATACGGCCCGGTCATTCCGACATCGGTTATGTATGCGGTGCCTTTGGGGAGAACTCTTTCGTCCGAGGTCTGGATATGGGTATGGGTCCCGAAGACGAGACTTGCCTTGCCGTCAAGGTACCAGCCCAGGGCTATTTTCTCCGATGTGGCTTCGGCGTGGATATCAACGATGATGATTTTAGACTGGAGGCTGATATCCTTGATTAACCGGTCGACTGTGTGGAAAGGGCATTCTGATGGAGGCATGAATACCCGGCCCTGCAGGTTAATGACGCCTATTTTTACGCCGCCGGCGGTTTTGTATATGCCGGAACCGCTTCCGGCTGCGTAGGGTGAATAATTAGCCGGCCTGAGGATATTAAGGCTGGTTTGAAGGTAAGGGATAATCTCTTTTCTTTTATAGATATGGTCTCCGGTGGTAATCACATTAATTCCGTAGGAGAATAGTTCTTCGGCCAGCAGCGGGGTGATGCCGGATCCGCCGGCTACATTTTCACCGTTGGCGATACAGAAGTTTATCCGCTTTGCTTTCAGGATGCCGGGCAGTTTCTGCTTGAGGATTTCCCTGCCCGGGCTTCCGACAATATCACCGATGACCAATATCTTCAGGCGCATAAGTTATCTGGCGTATTCGATGGCTCTGGTTTCGCGGACGACCGTGACCTTGATTTCGCCGGGGTATTTCAGCTCTTTCTCGATATCATTTGCGATATTGCGGCTGATGATTGTCGCCTGGCTGTCATCAATCTGTCCGGAGTTGACGATAACGCGGATTTCCCTGCCGGCCTGTATGGCGAAAGCGTTTTCCACGCCCTGGTAAGCCGTGGCAATAGCTTCCAGCCGTTCAAGCCGTTTGATATATTTATCGACTGTCTCGCGCCGGGCGCCGGGTCGGGCCGCCGAAATAGCGTCGGCCGCGGCTACCAGCACGGTGTAAACAAATTCGGGGTTCATGGTATCGTGGTGTTTTTCTATGGCGTCGACAATCTCGGGCCTTTCCTCGCAACGCCGGGCCAGTTCAGCGCCCAATCCCGGATGGGTGCCTTCTTCGACCTGGTCGGTGGCCTTGCCGATATCGTGGAGCAGGCCGCAGCGCCGGGCTAATTCCGGATTAAGTTTTAATTCGGATGCCATAGTTTCAGTTAGGTAAGCCACCTCAATCGAGTGTTGCAGGATGTTCTGGCCGTAGCTTGTCCTGAAGCGGAGCCGGCCCAGCATGGTGACTAATTTGGGGTTGATATTGAGTATGTTAAGGTCATAGCAGGTTTGCTTGCCTGTTTGCTGGATGACGTCTTCGACTTCTTTCCGGGTGGCTTCGACTATTTCTTCGATACGGCCGGGATGTATTCTGCCGTCGATGATTAATTTTTCCATGGAGCGCCGGGCGATTTCACGTTTGACGCTGTCAAATGACGAGATAACCAGGACGCCGGGCGTGTCATCCACGATGACGTCGACCCCGGCTGCTTTTTCGAACGCCCGGATATTCCGGCCTTCGCGTCCGATGATGCGGCCTTTCATATCTTCGTTAGGCAGGTCAACCGTGGAAACGGTGTTCTGTGCGGTATGTTCGGCGGCGCATCGCTGGATGGCCAGACTGATGACTTTCTTCGCTTCACCTTCGGTTGTTTCGCGAGCTTTAGCGCGGTATTTATTTACCATGCCTACTATCTCGCTCTGCAGTTCGCTTTCCATTTTACTGAGCAGAATTCTGGTGGCTTCTTCTTTATTGAGGCCGGAGATGTTGTAAAGGGTTTTCTTTTCCTCGTTGATTAAATCCGTAAGTTCCTTTGTTTTTGCCTCCATATCCCTTAGCTTTTGTTCGGATGATTTCTCTAGATTTTCTATGTATTTTTCCCGACGCTGGAGTGACTCGACTTTGTGGTCTAAGGCATCCTCGCGCTTGAGCAGTCTTCGTTCGAAAGCCTTAAGTTCATTGCGCTCTTCCTGCGCATCGTGGTTAAGCTGCTCCTTGAGCCGGTAAACCTCTTCTTTAGAGGCCAGCGCGCCCGCCTTTTTTATGCGTTCAGATTCCTCCTTGGCCTCGGCGATGATTTGGTCGGCTACTTTATTGACCTTTTTTTTCTGGGTAGAGGAGATAAAGTAAACTACTACGGCCCCGACGCCAAGCCCTAAGACACCAACAATAATGGTTATTAAGTTTTCCATAGACAACCTTTCATTTTATAAGATCGGGAAGCCCTGAAGCAGGCAAAAAAGGCAGGACAAAGTATATGATATCAACCGGGACTCAGGAATTACCGATAAACTAAATGTTCAATACGCTTAATCTCCATGATATAGAGTTACCGCACAGATGTTTATCCGGAAATTTCGCCCGGTAATTAAAGATTTATCTGTTAAATAGATTGATTTTGTTTTAATCATATTTTGTCTTGCCAGCCGCTTCTCTTCTTGCTTTTTAATAATTGCCCCGTTACTCCGCAAAAAGAGGGATTCCCGCTTTAGTTTTGAATTTATTTTAATCTCTATTCCGTTTAAAGAACAGAGTGGAAAAAGAAACACCTCCTTTTCTGATTATTTTTCGTTGAGAATATCTATTTTCTCTACAATGATAGCTTTCATGTTCCAGCCTTCGATTTTGATTACTTTGCCGACGATGCCGACATACTTCTTGTAATAATCATCCATATTTACGGTCGGCGGTGCTTTGATGAAGAATAGGTCTTCATCGCCTTTGGTCAGCTTGAACGAAGCCGGTCTTTTGTAAAGTTTGCCCACTGAATCCACCCAGCCTTCGGCGTCATAAATGGTTTGTGTCTGCTGGGGTTTCAGGAGCGATATGATGCGCTGGTTATACTTGTCGTCCAAATCCTTCTTTTTCTTGGCGCCGGTTTCGATTTCGGCCCTGTAAACCTGGAGTATCCTTTCCCGAGGCTCTATCTGCTGGATACGGTCCTTGGCCTTTTTGCCGAATTCGCTTTCCGGAGCGCTTTCAGCCACCTGGTGATAAAGTGATAACGCCTCGCGGAAATCCTGTTGAAGGTCAGTTTTATTCATTTCCCCCAGGTAAAGTTCTTCAGCCTTCTGGAATCTGCCTTCGTTGGTGGTCTTCATAGAGGCTTTTTCCTGGTTTTTCCGGGCTAACTCGTTGGCTTCTTCTACATATCGTTCGTATGTTCCCCAGTAGTGGGTATATTTCTTGTTGACCCATCCGGTCATTGTTTCCGGAGGTGTGATTTTATACCAATCGCCTTTGTTTGTGATAAGCTTTACCGACATGCCTTCGGTCACAAAGCCGACCACATTATCCTCACCGGTCTCAGGCAGGTTTCTGACCCTGACTTTATCACCTCTGATAAGGCCGGTTTCCTCGCCCTTGATTTCCAGGTATTTTTTGTGAATCCAGCACGGGACATTAGGCGGAAGCTGAACCTTTATCCAGCCTTCTTTGTCCTCGAGGACTACCAGTTTATCGCCTTTGCCGAGAGTATGAATATCAGGATTATTAAGGCCCGGGCCGCTCCTGATATTAAGTTTCTTGGCTGTAACCTCGACTACTTCCTGCGGGGCCGAGGCTTCTTTTATTTCCTTAGCGTCTTTGCCGGTTTCTTCGGCGGCTTTGAGGATATAGGCCGGGCCAAATAGCAGTGAAAAAGCTATGCCCAGGCATGTTATCAAGCCATAACCTAAGTATTTCTTCATACGACAAATACCTCCTTTTAGATGTTTATAATATATAAGATTATATCGTCAAATCTTTAATGATACATTATATTATTGCTAAATAACAATGCAAGAGATATTTAGCGCTTGTAAGCAACTAATTTAGCTTCCTTTTTTGTCTGTTCTTTCCAGTCATTCATGAACTTTTCGCGCTTTTCCATGGCCGCATTATTGGTCAGTTCTTTCTGCTTGGCATAGAAACTGGAAGGCGTTGTCGGCCGGCGGCTGGTTACCTGGACCAGATAATAGACCTGGTCCTTCCCGTCCGTTGATTTATCGGAGATGACGTCAAATCCGCCTTCCGGTAATTTAAAAATATCTTCCAGGAATTTACTGCTGGCTTGGTTTTCCAGCTGAAGCGGTCCGGTGGTCTTGATGAAATCGCTGGATTTTATGCCGAACACCCCTTCGGTCAGGTTGGCGAAGGCGTTCTTTTTGATGCCGATAACCGCCGAATTTTCCAGTGTGGCGGTGCCGGTCTGGCTGATGGCCTTGTTGGTTTCCTCTCCCACTTTCGTTATTATTGACTGGAAAAGCCTTCTGGCGGTGCCTTCAGCTGATGAGGCCGCCTTTTCCTTACGCAGGTCGGCGGAGACCTTTTCTTCCAGCTGGGCTGTTAGTTTCGGCAGATAGGAATCCTTTTTGCCGGTCAACCTGAATATCAGGTATCCCTTGTCTGTTTTGATGCTGTCGCTGATATCCTTTTCCTGGAAAGTGCCCAATTGCCTTCTTAAGAAAGGCGAATTGCCCAGTTCTTTTTCTAATTCTGTCGTCCGGTCTGTGGCAAACCAGCCGGTTTGGCTGTACTTAAGCCCAAATTCAGAAGCGATGCTTTCCAGTGACACCGGTTTGTCCTGGACGCTCAGCTGGACTATCTTTTTCTCGGCGTTGCCGATTAATTCGAGCGCCAGGTCGTTGGCATTCCGGGACACGATGACTGATTTCACCTCTTCTTTGGCCTGTTCCAGGGTTTTGTCCTTATATTCCACCGCTTTATGCTCGTTGAAATATTTCTCTATTTCCGGCTGTGGCGGTTCAGGTATTTTGCTCTTAAGCCCGTCAACGGACACAAAGATATGTTCCATCCGGACTTTCAAAGGCACCTCGTATCTCGGGGGGTTTTTTTCGTAGTAATCCCTGATTTCTTCTGGAGAACCGGTTTTGATTTTGGACAGGTAATCATCCGGTTTGAAGGTTGCCCAGCGTATTTTTATCTCGTCGTTTTTGCTGATATAGTCCTTGAACGAGTCTTCGGTCGAGGCGGCCACGGCGCTGGCCATAAAATTATAATACTTGGCTATCTTTAAAAACTCCGCGCCGGTCTGCTCGAAGACATTGGCCGGGACTCTCAGGTTGTTCAGGAGCGAGCGGTATTCATCTATGCTGAAATTCTTATTCTGGTCCGTCAGCCGGGGTGATGATTTTATATATTCGCTGACCTCATTTTCCGAGACGCTGATGCCCGACTTTTCGGCCAGCCGGGATAGGATGATAGCGTTCCAGGCCACCTCATCAAGGTATTTTTCGCGGCTGCTTTTCAGCATCTCGAAATCAGTCATATTGTAAGGCGGCATATAGGCGATGTAATATGGGTATCTCTGAAAATTGATGAGCAGCCAGTCGGTCCAGGCTTCCCATCTGGCGCGGTAACTATTGAATTCTGCCTTGGTCACCGGCTTGCCGAAAACTTCACCGGCCAAGTTATCGCGTTTGCCGTTACTGCAGGTGTCCAGCATGGTGCCGGTTATGCCGAAGGCCAGCGCGGTAACGAGAACGATGCCCAACAGTATCCATCTTTCGTATTTTCTGAATGATTTTAAAGATAGCATAGTTTTTTACTGGTTTTCACCACTCCTTACTTGGTTTTTGTCGGTGCCGGAGGTTTTTGGTTCTTCGGTCCGACCTGCTAATTCAATCGGCTTGGGCAAATCCTTGATAGAGCCCAGCCCCAACAGTTCCAGGAAGTTATTAGTCGTTCCGTATAATATCGGCCGGCCCAGTTCCTCGGCTCGGCCTGAAATCTTGACCAGTTTCTTATCCATCAGCCCGCGGACAATAGCGCTGGAATCGACGCCCCGGATGGCTTCTATCTCGGCCCGGGCGATGGGCTGTTTGTAGGCGATGATGGACAGGGTTTCCAGCGCCGCGTTGGAAAGAACGCCTTCGGAGCGGCTTTCCTTGAGCTTTACCAGGTATGGTTGGTAATCCGTCTTGGTGCGCAGTTGGTATCCGTTGGCTATCTCGAATACGGTAAAAGCGCGTGGGGTTGATTCGTATTCGGTCTTCAGCTCCTGAATCGTTTGTTTGACCTGCTCATCGGTGACATTACCGCCCAGGATATATTTCAGCTTCTTGATATCCAGCGGCTTATCGGACGCGAAAAGCAGCGCCTCGATTATCAGCTTTATGTTCTCGGTTTCGCTCATTTTAACTTAAAAGTAAAGAATTTAGCTTTCTTGCCCAGCATCTCTTCAATCCTGAGCAACTGGTTATACTTGGCCACCCGGTCGGTCCGTGAAGCCGAGCCGGTTTTTATCATTCCCGAATTAGTCGCCACGGCCAGGTCGGCGATAAAGGTATCCTCGGTCTCGCCCGAACGATGCGATATCATCGTGGTATACTTAGCTCGTTCCGCGATGCGGATGGTCTCGAGCGTTTCGCTGACCGTGCCTATCTGGTTGACCTTAATCAATATCGAGTTGGCCACTCCTTCTTCGATGCCACGTTTCAGCCGGACCGGGTTGGTGACGAAAACATCATCGCCCACAATCTGGATTTTCTTGCCGAGTTTCTCGGTTAGAAGTTTCCAGCCGGCCCAGTCATCCTGAGCCATCCCGTCCTCGATGGAAATAATCGGGTAACTTTGGCATAATTTGCTATAGTAGTCAACAATTTGTTCAGAATTCAAGGCCGCTTTGCTGGACTTCTTGAAAACATATTTTCCGTCTCCGCCCGAGGCGGATCCGCCTTCGGCGGAGAAGAACTCGCTGGCCGCGGAGTCGATGGCCAGGGCGATATCGTCCTTGGGCTTGTAGCCGGCCTTTTCGATGGCCTTGATGATGCATTCGAAAGCCTCCTCGTGGCTCTTGAGCGATGGCGCGAATCCGCCCTCGTCACCCACGCCGGTCTGGTAACCTTTTTCCTTGAGCACCTTCTTGAGGTTGTGGAAAGTTTCCGCGCCCATCCGGAGCGCCTGAGCGAACGATTTGGCGCCTCTGGGCACAATCATAAATTCCTGGATGTCCAGGCTGTTATCCGCGTGGGCGCCGCCGTTGATGATGTTCATAAACGGCACCGGCAGTGTGACGGCCTGCGTATCGCCAAGGTATTGGTAAAGCGGCAGTTTTTTGTAGGCGGCCCCGGCCCGGGCAATGGCCATAGACACGGCTGTGGTGGCGTTGGCGCCGAGCTTGCTCTTGGTTTCCGTGCCGTCCAGCTTTATCATCAGCTTGTCAAGCTCTTCCAGCTTGAGTACGTCCTTGCCTTTGAGCGCCGGCGCGATGAGGCGGTTGATATTATCCACGGCCTTGAGCACGCCCTTGCCCAGGTAGCGTTTGGCATCGCCGTCGCGCAGTTCCAGCGCCTCGTGCTCGCCGGTTGACGCGCCGGACGGAGCCGCGCCGCGGCCCATCAGCCCGCTGGCCAGCAGGACATCGGCTTCCACGGTTGGGTTGCCGCGCGAATCGAGTATCTCACGTCCGAATACGCAGTCTATTTTTGACATGTAATTCCTTTCGATATTCTATATTTCTTTTTCTATTTTATCTATTTGAGTTAAATCGCTTACGCCAAGTTTGTAGGTCGCATTGGCGCAGGTATTGAGGTATTCCGATTTCAATGGCGTTTCCTTGGGCATTACGCTGTTGCGTTTCTGCTGGGTGATTTCCTGCCCGACCGCGTCAACGGCTACCGGGTCAAGTCCGGCAATGATGCCGTTATAACGCCAGTGATAGCGGCTGTCATCGCCCGGGCCGCCGTTATAGAGCGGATAGATGGCGTCGCAGACGGTCAGCTTAACCCGGTTCTTGATGGCCGGCAGGCTGTAAATATCGGCTGCGCCGGGGTTGCATTCGTTGTTATAGAAAACCGGCATATCCGCTTCCGGGATTTCGACGGCCTGGTACATATTCATTATCGAACCGGCCAGGCCGGTGTTATCCTTGAATTTATATGTCTTGAGCACGGGTATATTTACCAGAACGCCGCACATCCCGAGGATTTTGGACAGGCGCACCTGCGCTTTGGCTACCGGCGTGGTATTTTCCTCATAGCCGACCAGCGGTTTGGCGAACCTTTGGTTGCGGTGGGTCATCGTGGCTATGCACCTGATTTCGTTAGGCGTCAGGCTGATTTTATACCCGGCCTTTTCCAGTTCGTCCTGGGCCCGGTCCCAAATGATGACATTGCCCGGCTTGACGCTCCGTTTAACCAGCAGTTCAGCCAGCGCGTTGGCCACGGCCGGCCTGGTGGAGTTATTAGCCTCGCCGAAATAGGCGTTGACCTTGAGCCCGATTGTGTTGGTCTTGTCGGGGACGACCGAATCAATCAGTTCCTCGGCCGAGCCCGAGCCGGACAGCACCTTGAGCGCCTCATAGACGGCCCGTTTCACTTCCTGTTCGTTGACTTTATTATCTTCATCAAACATCTTGGGATTGCGGATGATGACCACCTTGGTCTTGCCGGCCGCGAATGCCTTGGGCATAAACAGCTTGGGCGCCAGGTATATCCCGCCGATACCGATGCCGATGGTTCTGATGAAATCCCTGCGACTGATTTTAGATTTGTTACTCATAATTTATAACTCATAACTCATAACTCATAACTTATAACTCATAATTAGGTTATACCACCATTCCCATAATATTGGCTTCGAATACCATTTTGCCGTTGACGGCACCCTGTGCTTGGAACAAGGCCCGGCGGCCCTTCAGGTCGGTGCAGTTGATGATGATGATAAGCTTGTCGCCCGGCACGACCGTGCCCCGGAAACGGGCCTGGTCAACGCCGGCAAAGCCCATGAATTTATCAGCCAATTCGCTGCCGCCGGCCAGCTTGGCGTAAATCGAGGATAACTGCGCGGCCGCTTCTATCATCAGCACTCCGGGCATCAAAGGCCGGCCCGGGATATGGCCCCGGACCCAGAATTCCTCGGCCTTGACGTCCTTAAACCCGACCAGGATATGTTCCTCCTTGCTGAAATAATAGACCCCGTCCGCCTGCTCCATCTCGTAACGGTGCGGGATAAGCTTGCGGATGCCCTCCTTGTCAATGATGACTTTATGGGTATCCAGCTTGGATAAATCGAACAACAAAGGCGACGGCATAGAGACCTTTTCTTCTGAATTAATTTTACCACGAAAGCGCGAAAAAGGAAAAATAAGAAATTTAGTGCTTTCTTACTTTCGTGTCTTCGCCCGTTCCGGGTTCTTGCCCTGAGGATCCGTCAGGGTCCGTAGGGTGGTAAATAAGTATTCGATTTTTCTTTCTATATAATCTTTATACCATATCTAGGATTGAATAACTGTCAATAATTTTCTGGAATCCGGAACTTAAATGATTGACTTGCCGTGAAGAATTAGGTATGTTCTGCTTTAGAATTTAGACTTTGCGTGTGGATGTAAGTAATAATAAATCGTTATGGTAAATGTAAAAAAACTAATTATATTCGTAATGTTGCCAGTTTTTTTGTTGGCAACCGGATGGTACTTGTGGAGTAAGTGGAATTCTCCATCTGGTATTGCACAGAGGTTTATTAATCTTTGTTATGATTCTAGTTCTCGTAAAATAGAGGGTTTTGAGAAGCATATTGACTTTGCTAATGGTTCAAAAGAAATAAAAGAAATGTGGGCCCGCTTGAAAGAAGATGCGTCAAAGGGACACGAAAGGCCTAGTAAAGAAAAGATTGTTGTAATCGGTGAGGAAATTGATGGTAACAGCGCACTTGTTTTTATTCTGTATGGCCCAGAAAGAATTAGTATGTCTGGCAAGCAAACCATTGTCTTGGTTCTTAAAAATGAAGAATGGATTATTACGGACATTCTTGATGGGTGGGGAGAATTTTATCAGGTTATGTGGAATGACTATCATGATGTGATAAGTGCTTTAAGGGGAATTCATAGAGCTGAAACTAGCTTTAAGTCTGATATTAGTATCAATTTAGGCTATTGGGTGGGTGATATTGCTGGTTTGGCATTAATATTAAATAATGGGAAGGCGATAAATCTAATTCCAAAATCAATAGTCGGTGCTGATTATAGCCCATTACCCAAGCACAATATTTATAAGGAAGAAGATACTTCTGTACCTTATCATGGATATTATTTTAGGGCTTTGGAAAAAGACGAAAATGACTCCCCTTATTGGCTGGATAATAAATATTATAATAATACAAAATACGGTATTATTGCTTTTCAGGAACCATATATTATGCCGACGTCAGGAACTAATCTAAAGAGAATAGGTGGAAATGCATTTATTATAAATCAAACAGGGAGTATATATACTAAAAAAGTAGATTTTGATATAACATATTCCGGATTACCACCTGAATTAAGATATTACCCTCTTCCTGACCCTGTATCTGCTGGTTGGCGTTTATGTGAATGATTCTTTCTGAGAGCAGGGGACACTTCCCCTTTTGCCCTTTTCGTGTGGTTGAGACCTCCCTATTTAGCCTATTCTAAACAACGCATTTTACTTGACACGCCCTGCGCGTAAGCATAAGATTACAACTCGTAACGGTGTCGTTATGAGTTATAACGTTGACGTTACGAGTTATAACGTTGACGTTACGAGTTGTAACGTTGACGTTACAAGTTATAACGGTGTAGTTACGAGTTATAACGTTGACGTTATGAGTTATAACGGTGCCGTTATAACGTTAAATTAGTGATTTTTAGCACATATTTAACTGATTTTAGTGGTTTTAGGCTAAATATTGGTTTAAAACACCGGAGTATTAACATGAATAGCCCCACCATTAGGCGGGGTCTAAGAGTCTATAACGGCCTTTGACCACTTCGTGTTCAAAGTCCTAACAGACTCTAAGAGAGGATTATTATGGCAAGAAAAAGAGGCAGTGATTGGATACCTAACCGGGATGATGATTTCTTTAGCCTGCAATCTAATCTGGTGAAAAAAGCCGAGGCCAACAAGACGGCCTGGGGCATTCCGGACAGCGCGATTAATCCGCTGGTGGCCCGCCGGGCCGAATATGAGCCGCGCTACCACAAATCGCAGGATAAAAATACCCGGACCAGCGTGGATGTAATGGCGCACCGCGAGTCGCGCAGGCTTTACGAGAAAGAAATCCGGGTATTTACCAAGGCATACCTGATGTTTAATCCGCTGGTCTCGCCGACCAATAAAATCAGTATGGGCCTGACGGTCCCGGATACCGAGCCATCCCCTCGGCCGCAGATTTCCGGTATCCCGATGGTCGGTTTAAGACCATTGGGCGGCAGTTCTATTGAGGCTACCTGTATCAGGGATACCGACCGGGACCGTCCGAGTATCCACCCCGATGCGGACGGGGTTGAATGCAGATTTATATTTTCCCCGGTGGGCGAGAAGCCCCCGAAAAGCTGGGAGGATTGCCCAAGGACGCAGGTATCTAAGAAGGCGCGGTTTATAATAAAGTGCGGTATGAAAAATGTTGGCCAGCGTTTCTACGGTTTCTTCCGCTGGGCCAACCTGACAAATCCGGACAACAGCGGGCCCTGGAGCAATGCCCAGGGCGCGGTTATCGCCTAAAGAGAACATTCACCCCGTTAGAAGCTTCTGCTTCTAACGGGGCGGGTAAAACGAATAAAGCGAATTAACACAAAGAAGAAATTGAATTATTAGGGATATTCGGTAGATTCGTGTTTATCCGGGATGGGACTTGATTATTTTGACAAGTCGGAAGCAACAATGTATGGATTATAAGAATGAAGTATCTGTGGTATAATGCGGTGGTAGAAGAACGGGGCGGGCTGTATGCCCTGGCCCGGTGGTTCTTCGTTCTCCTGAGCCTGGTTTATGGTCTGGCCATAGCTCTCCGGCGGTTGGTCTACTGGCTGGGCATAGCCAAGCCGGCCAAACTGCCGTGCCGGGTCATCAGCGTGGGCAATATCTCGGTGGGCGGGACGGGTAAGACTCCGTTGGTGGCATACCTGGCTAAATTGCTTTCTCAATCCGGGAAGCGGGTCGGTATCCTGGCTCGTGGATACGGGAAGATAGAAGCAAAGGATACTAATGTAATAACGGATGACGAGGCGTTGGTGCCGGACATTCCCAACGTGGTGCGTGTTGCCCAGCCGGACCGTTTGAGCGCCGGACGCAAACTCTGCGCCGAGCAAAATATAAATAGTATTATCCTGGACGACGGGTTCCAGCACTGGCGGATAAAACGTAATGTGGATATCGTGGTGATTGACAGCGTCAATCCTTTCGGCCATAAGCGTTTGCTGCCGGCTGGGATATTGCGCGAGCCGCTGGGCCAGCTGAAGCGGGCCGATATGTTCGTGCTGACCCATTGTAACTTCGTCGTGCCGGAGATGCTGAACCGGCTGGAGCAATTCCTTAGCCGCTATAATAAGCCCATTGTCAAGACCGTGCATCAGCCGGTGGAGCTGGTGGCAATCAGCGGCCAGGCCGGCCAGATGGATAACCTGGTTAAGGGCGGTTCGGCCAGGATGTTTGAACTGTCCAACGGATTGGCCGGACAGCGAGTCTGGGGTTTTTGCGGCATCGGTTCTCCGGGCCGGTTCCGGGCCACGCTGAACGAACTATCCGAGCTGGCCGGGTTCGATTATTTTCCGGACCATCATATCTATAGCCAGACTGACATAGATAATATTATTGACCGGGCCCGGAAGGCCGATGCCCGGATGCTGGTGACCACCCAGAAGGATGCATTGAGGCTCAAAGCAATAACGGGCATTGATCGGGTAGGTCTGCCCATATATTACCTGCGGATAGAATTGAAGATAATAGACGGCGAAGACGCATTGAGCAAAGCACTGAATCCGAAATCCGAAATACTAAACAAATCCTAATTATCTAATGCCCCAATAGTATGTTGCCTTTCGCCTTAATACTCATCGGGTTCAGCGGTATTGTTGCTCAACTCTTGCTCTTGCGGGAATTGCTCATAGTTTTTATGGGCAACGAGCTGTCCATCGGGGTTATCCTGGCTGATTGGCTGATTCTGGGCGCGGTCGGGGCGTACCTGCTGGGCCGGATAATTAATCGAGTGGAGCGCAAGACCGCGGCTTATGTCATTGCCCAGCTTTTGTTTGCATTGGCTTTACCTCTGTCTGTTTACCTGGCTCGCGATATCCGGTTACTCAGCGGCGCTATGGCCGGAGTGGGATTCGGCTTCCTGGAAATAACTTATTGGTCATTCCTGATACTCCTGCCGGTGAGCGTATTGAACGGGATGATGTTCACCTTTGGATGCCGGATATATTCCCTGGCAAAACCGGATAGTAACGTCGGAAATGTCTATATCCTGGAGACAATCGGCGCGATTGCGGGCGGGTTGGCGTTCACCTATTTATTCACGCCCTATCTGCATTCGTTCCAGACGGCCATTGTTATCTCATCACTGAACCTGTTTAGCGGACTGATTCTTATAGGTTTGCCACAGGCCTGCCCGAACGACTGTTCAGTCGAGCGGGGCTATAAAGAATATAAAATAATTAGTTTTTGTGTGCTTTGTGCCTTTGTGGTAAGCAATATCTTATTATTCGGTTCCGGCGCGGACAGGATGCATTGGGATTCCATAAAGCGCCAGTGGCAGCCGCTTAATGTGGTTGATTACCGCAATTCGCATTACGGCAACCTGGTGGTGACCAAGGAAGAGGGGCAATATACATTTTTCTCCAACGGCCTGCCGGCGATTACCACGCCGGTGCCGGATGTCGGGCACGTCGAGGATTTTGTGCACCTGCCGATGCTGGCGCATCCGGAGCCCAAAGATATACTGGTGCTCTCGGGTGGGGCCGGCGGGGTCATCAACGAGATATTAAAGCATCCATCAGTCCGGCGAATAGATTACGCCGAGATAGACCCTATGCTTTTCGAGTTATTGAGGAAATACCCGACGCCGCTGTCGCAGTCGGAGCTGGATAACCCCAAGGTGCACGTACATAATGTAGACGGCCGGCTGTTCTTGCAGCAGACCAGCCAGCAGTATGATATGATATTCATCGGGGTTTCCAATCCGTCCGATTTGCAGATAAACAGGTTGTTTACAATGGAGTTTTTTGAACTGGCCCGCAAGCGAATTAACAGCGGTGGGCTGTTGGTGTTTGTTTTGCCCGGGTCAGAGTCATATCTTAGTGAAGAACTCAAAAAACTTAATGGTTGCGTTTTATTAATATTTGAGGCCGAAAGACATTTCTATTATGTTATTCCCGGGAATATGAACCTATTTTTGATACCAGAGGTAGGCTCGGAAAACCGTATTACATCAGAGGTGCTGATAAAAAGATTAGAACAACGAAAACTTCATTTGGGATATATAAGTCCAGGATACATCGAGTATAGAATGGATGAAAATAAGGTGAGGTGGTTTAGGGATAACATAAATAATGTGTCCTATAATTCAAACAGAGATTTTTTGCCCAGCGCGGTTATTTACAGCATCGGATATTGGAACGCCATGTTCGCTCCGGAATTTCAGAAGTGGTTCCGGCACGTAGAGGAAATATCGTTTAGTTTTATAGTTCTAATTATAGCGATATTAACCATTTTGATATCTTTGCTGTTGCGTTCAAGAAAAGGTGCATCCCGTATGGCCATTCCCATCGTTCTTGTCAGCACCGGGTTTGCCGGGATGGTCGTAAACCTGATGTTGATATTCGCCTTCCAGGTGGTGTTCGGGTATGTCTTTCATCAGATAGGCTTGATGGTCACGGCTTTTATGGTTGGTATCGCTGCGGGTGGATTTGTTATGACCTTTTATATGGATAAGATAAAATGGCATTTTCAAGCAATGATTATTATAGAAATAATGTTAATTATATTTAGTATAGTGCTCCCGAGGTTACAGGATGTGCAAAACGGCGTAGCAGGGCAGGCAATTTTCCTATTGTGTGCCGGGATGGTTGGCATAGTTATTGGTGCCGAATTCCCGCTGGCAATACGGCTGTATTCGGGCCGGGCCAAAGAGGGTAATTCCTCAGGTGCGGCCGGGTTGCTTTACGGGGCTGACCTGCTGGGCGGCTGGTTGGGCGGTATGGTCGGTGGAGTAGTGCTCTTGCCGGTTATCGGGTTTATAAATACGATTATGGTCATAGTTGTTATCAAGGTTGGCAGTATAATCGTGCTCATTTCAGCCAGGGACAGGGCTTAATCCACATTGGCTAAATACAGCTGATTTTAAGGGTAAATATCATTACTTTTTTGTAACAGAAGACCGCCTTTATTACACCCCGGTAACTGCTTTAGGACCGATTCGAACCAGGTCAGTCGGTTGTATCCATAAACAGCCCGGAAACCGCTAATTTTAAGGTATTTGAGGCATTTTTGAGCTATTTTCCGGCAACCGTTTTTTGGCCATTAGGCACGCTTTTTGCTTAATATTAAGATGGTGTAACATAGGTTAAAAAGGCTGAGGTTTATCTTGACAAAATTGGGTCTTGATTTAGACTGAAATCAGGTAAAATATGCTAAAGAACAACGCCTACAAGAAGCTAAGCTTGGTCATTCTGATAGGGTTGGGCATACTAAGCTATGGCGGATTTTGTGAGGACCAGGCCCGGCAGGTAATCAGCGGCAGCAGCGCCGAGCTTCAGTCGCCCTCAGGCCTGGGAGCCGCCACTTCATCGGCAAACCTGATAACTCTTTCCTGGACTGATAATTCCGGGAATGAAGATGGTTTTCGGATAGAGCGCAAGACCGGCATCAGCGGGACATACCAATCGCTGGTAACGTTGCCGGCCAACAGCACCGTATATTCCGACAGCGCTGTTTCCGAAGTAACCCTGTATTACTACAGGGTTTTTGCTTATAATACAGCCGGAGAAAGCCTGCCTTCCAATGAAGCTTCGGCGACTACGCTCTGGACCATTACCACGGTCGATTCGGCGGGCAATGTGGGCGGATTTACTTCCATGGCCATCGACAGCAGTAATAAAATGCATATCAGCTATTACGACTACAGTAACGCAGATTTAAAATATGCCACCAATGAGTCAGGCAGTTGGGTCAGCACGGCAGTGGAAAGCGTTGGTGACATCGGAGAGTTTTCTTCCATAGCGGTTGACAGCAATAACAAGGTCCATATTTCTTATTACGACCGGACCAATACAAACCTGAAATACGCCACCAATATTTCCGGCGCCTGGCTGGCCTATACGGTCGATGCCGGCGGGCATAACGGGTTTTATTCATCCATCAGTATAGACTCTGACAACAAGGCGCATATCGGTTATTACAACAGCGCTACCAGCGACCTAAAATACGCGACCAATGCTTCGGGCAGTTGGCAGACTTCGACCGTTGATTCAGCCGGACAGGTGGGGTTGTTCTTATCGCTGGTGGTGGACCACAGCAATAAAGTGCACATAAGTTATTATGACCAGACCAACGGCGACCTTAAATACGTGACTAACATTTCCGGGCAGTGGGTGGCGATAGCGGTAGACAGCATCGGAGACGTGGGGTTTTATACTGATATTGCTATTGATTCCAATAACAAGGTCAATATCAGCTACGGTGACTGGACTAATCGCAACCTGAAATACGCCACCAATGCTTTAGGTTCCTGGCAGATGACCACAATTGACGCTATCGGCGATGTGGGTGATTTTACATCCATTGCTGTGGACAGTAAAAATAACAGCCACATAAGTTATTATGACAGCACCAACAAGGCGCTTAAGTATGCCCGGTATAATGCCGGGTTATGGACAACCGGACTGGTTGATTCCAATGAGGTTGGGCAATACGGTTCGATTTGCCTGGGGACCAACCAGGCCTTTATTTCCTATCTTGATATCAAGAACTGGGATTTGAAGTTCGCGTCCAATTCCGCGGGCAACTGGCAGGTTATCCCGGCGCCGTCCGGTCTGGCGGCGGTATCAATGTCAAACACCCAGATTAATCTGTCCTGGATTGATAATTCAACGACTGAGGATGGATTCAAGATAGAGCGCCGCTCCGAGTTTGAAAGTGATTTCAGCGAGGTGGCCAGCCTTGGGCCGAACGTAACGACATGGTCTAATCCCGGATTGACGGTTTACACGCTTTATATTTATCGTGTCAAGGCATACAGCGCTTCGGATAGCAGTTTGTCTTCCAATGAGTCATCAGCCAGGACACTTTACGCCCAGCCTGGGGTGTCGACTTTGTTAACGCCGGCTGATGGCAGTGTTGACGTGCCGGTCAATGCGCTGTTGGTCTGGAATGCCGCCACCAATACGGCAACTTATTTGCTTCAGGTTTCGCCGGTGAGCAGTTTTGCTTCGACCACTATAAATGTCGAGGTCGGCGGAATTTCTTACGCGGCCGTCAGCCTGGCTAACCTGACAACTTATTACTGGCGGGTTCAGGCCAAGAACCCGGGCGGTGCCGGGAGCTGGTCAGCTGTTTTTAGTTTTACCACCATAATTGCGGCGCCGGATAAACCAACGGTATCATCGCCTACATCAGGGGTGATTGATATGAGTATCAATCCGATCTTATTCTGGAACGCCGCAGCGCGGGCTTCGTATTACCGGTTGCAGGTCTCGGCGGACAGCGATTTTTCCAGTCTTATCCTGGACCAGGCTAATTTAACTGCCACCAGCTATGCACTTTCGTCACTGGCTAATTTGACCGCATATTACTGGCGTGTTAATGCCACCAACATTGGCGGGGTAAACGTCTGGTCTGATACAGCCAGTTTTACTACCATCATCGCCGCGCCGGCAACGGCGCCGGTTTTGGCCACGCCGGCTGACGGGGCGACCTGGCTTTCGTTCAGCCCGACTTTCAGCTGGAGCGCTGTGAACACGGCGTCATCGTACCGGATACAGGTATCGACCGCATCGGATTTCTCTGTACTGGTTGTTGACCAGAGCGGTATTGCCGTGACCTTGTATCAGGGCGCCACTTTAGATAATAATGTTATCTTTTACTGGCGTGTTTGGGCAGCTAATAACGGCGGTATCGGCCCCTGGTCAGGAACGAGCAGTTTCACTACGGCATTATCCATACCGTTAGCACCGGTTTTGTCAGCTCCGGCTAACAACGCCGGTAATATAGCGATTAATCCAACGTTGGTCTGGAACATCACCAACGGCGCCGCTTCTTACCGGTTGCAGTTATCCGCAGACAGCAGTTTTGCTTCAACTATTGTTGACCAGTCGGGTATTACCGGTACCAGTTTGGCTGTTACCGGTCTGGCTAACTTAACCGCTTATTACTGGCGGGTTAACGCCACCAATATCACCGGCACTGGGCCGTGGTCGTCAGTTTGGTCGTTCACGACTATTATAGCCGCTCCGGCCCAGCCGGTTCTGAGTGCGCCGGCAGATGCGGCAGGCGGAACAGCTCTTAATCCGACATTATCCTGGGATGCTGCGGCCAGGGCTTTAACCTATGCTGTTCAGGTGGCTACCGATGCGTTGTTCAGCAGCCTGATTGTTAATCAGAATAGTATCTCGGGGATTTCATATCAGGTATCTGGATTGTTAAACAATACGGTTTATTACTGGCGAGTCAAGTCGGTTAATATAGGTGGAGAAAGCATCTGGTCGTTATACCGGACGTTTACCACTATTGTGGTTGCTCCGGTTTTGACGTCTCCGGCCAATAACGCCACGCTGGTTGCAGTTAATCCGACTTTGGTCTGGTCCGACGTGGCAGGAGCTACAGTGTACCAGGTCCAGGTTGCTACGGATAGTAGTTTCGCTTGGATTATCCTGGACCAGGCTGGACTTAATGTGACAACGACCGGGTTGAGCGGGCTGGCCAATTACACTCCTTACTATTGGCGGGTCAAGGCCGGGAACGCCGGCGGAACTTCAGGCTGGTCTGCAGTTTTTAAGTTTACTACAATAATAGCTGCGCCGGACAAGCCGATACTGTCTTCGCCGGGATCCGGCGTCACGGGGATAGCCGTCAATCCTTTTTTGCAGTGGGGCGCCGCGGCCAGGGCGGCTTATTATCGTTTGCAGACATCGGTCTCGGCGTCTTTTGCCACGACCATTAATGACCAGAATAATATTAACCTAACTTTTTATAACCTGAGTGGGCTGGTTAACAATACCATGTATTATTGGCGGGTGAGTTCCATCAATGCCGGCGGTACCAGCGACTGGTCGGATACGGGTTATTTTACTACCATCATCGCCGCGCCTCCAGTGCCGGCCCTTTCTTATCCGGCCAGTGATGCGGTGGATATCCCGCCTAGCGCAACCTTGCTTTGGAATCCTTCCAGCGATGCGGTATCATATGGTTTGCAGATATCAACAGTGATTAATTTCGCAACGACGGTGATTAACCAGTCCGGGATAACCGCGACTTCATATGCGATTAATCCGGCATTGAATTATAGTAGCGTATATTACTGGCGGGTTAATGCCTCTAACGCCGGGGGCACGTCCGGTTGGTCGCTCATCCGTAAATTTACTGTGGCGCCTCAGCCGCCGGCCCAGCCGGTCCTGAGCTCGCCGGCGGATAATGTTACCGGGCAATGGTTACCTCCGGCATTGCAATGGAACGTTGATACCAATGTGCATTCTTATATACTGCAGGTTGCCACCAGTTCTGATTTCGCCAGTCCGGTGGTTAGCCAAAGCGGAATCGCCGCGAATTCTTTCCAGCCGGGAAGTTTATTAAATAATACGCTTTATTATTGGAAAGTAAAGGCCGTGAATAACGGGGGCCAGAGCGATTGGTCTTCATACCGGAGATTCAAGACGGTTATATCAACTCCAACTTTGGTATCGCCGGCAAACGAGGCTACCGGGGTAGCGCTTAGCCCTACTGTGGAGTGGGGCGCCTCTTTCGGAGTGACTTCTTACAGGATTAATATCGCGACAGATTCCGGGTTCGGCAACATTATCGTAAACCAAAACTCGGTGGTGACGTCTTACGCCGCGGCGCTGTCCAGCGGTGTTACTTATTACTGGCGTGTTAGTGCGGCTAATGCCGAGGGAATTTCGCCTTGGTCGACAGCCCGGAGTTTCACGACCATTCCGCCCATACCGGCCCAGCCGCAGCTTAATTCCCCGGCTGATGCCGCAACTAGGATATCGAGCAGCCCGGCCCTGAAATGGGATTCGGCAAACTACGCTTCAAATTACAGGTTACAGGTTGTTACCGGCACTGATTTCTCAGTAGTGCCGTTGGCTTTTGACCAGTCCGGCATAGTCAATACTTACAAGGCTGTAACGGTTTTGGCTAACGATACCCAATATTCATGGCGTGTTAATGCCAGTAATATTAGTGGTTCTTCGGCTTGGTCGGCTGAAAGAAGTTTTAGGACCATACCGGTAGTTCCGGACCAGCCGACATTGATATCGCCGACCAACAGCGCAGCCGGACTGTTTGTTAATTTTGATTTGGAATGGGATCCCGTTACGAACACCACGGTTACCTATCGCTTGAGAATTGCCTCGGATATGTCTTTTTCGACCACAGTATTTGACCAGGATGGCATAGCAACGACTTCGCGTAACGTAAGCGGAATATTCAGTTATGCCAAGCGGTATTATTATCAGGTTAAAGCCATTGGCGTTAATCTGGAAGAGAGCGACTGGTCAGCGGCCTGGACATTCACCACCCTTATCGGAACACCGTCTTTGTCTTCTCCTCGGAACGGCGTAATAAATTTTCCAAACAGTCCGGTATTCGGTTGGGATCAGGCCATCGGGGCGGATAAATACCGGCTTCAGGTGGCGTTAGATAGCGGATTTGTAACTATTGTTTTTGATCAGAGTAATATTTCGTCGCTGACTTATCCGGTAGCCGGATTGAACTACTCAAGTACTTATTATTGGCGGGTGCAGGCAAGCAGTCCGGATGTCACGTCAGACTGGTCGTCCGGCTGGAATTTTAGGACTACTGTAAATATCTCTAATCCAGGCGGCGGCTGGTGGGGGTATTACAAGCCTATAACCATAAGCAATACATCCGCGACGATTGCCAATTATCAGGTGGTGGTTAACCCGTTTAATGATGCAATTCCATTAAATAACAACGGGTTGGTTCTTAGTCTCCATTTCAATGATACGGTTGGGACAGTGAATGGTCCAGTTTTGGATAGAAGTAACTATTTTAATGCCGCAACATTAAGCGGATTCAACAGTCCGAATGGTATTATCAGCGCTGGTAAGTTCGGCAACGGATTAAGTTTTGATCGGAGTAATGACTATGTTGGATTAACTTTGTCTGGAGTGGATATTTCAACGGCTAATGCTAAAACATCAGTTGAATTCTGGATGTATTGGGATGGAGTTGAGGGAGTTATGCCGTTCGGTTGGACCGATTATTATTTGTATTTTGCCGGAGGCGCGTTTGGGTTTAATACGGCAGAAGGGAATATTTACGGGATTTCTTCGGCCGGGCTGGCTAACCGCTGGGTTCACGTGGTGGCTATTTTTAATAACGGTGATATCACGTTGGGCTCGATATTTATAGACGGCGTGCAAAAGGTTTTGAGCCAACAGTTAGGAGGCCCGACGAATTCTAATAGAAATATCGCGGCAACGGCCAGAATCAGCGGTTGGAATACGAATAATCTTTACAGGTTCGGCGGTACCATAGATGAGTTCAAGATGTATAATCGGGTGCTTTCGACGGTAGAAGTCCAGGCTCATTATAACGCCGGAAGTAATACTGGCTCGAACAGGATTAAAAGCGATTACGCGGATATAAGGTTTACCAATTCCGATATGTCTCAGGAGTTGTCATTTTGGCAGGAGGCGGATAATAGATTCTGGGTTAAGGTGCCGTCTTTGCCCAATGGCAATACCATTATTCGGATGCTTTACGGGAACGTTGCGGCTAGTGCCTCCAGCGATATTACTAATACCTTTATATTTGGAGAAGATTTTTCGACCGGCACGCTCAGCGCGTCTAAATGGACTAGTACTTCTTTGCTATATTATATAAGTTCGGGAGTACTAAACGGCTGGTCGGATGGTACAAGCTGGAAAGGCTTGACTAGCGCTTACACCTGTGGTCCGTCTGACGCCGTTATCTGGGAAACGATGTATAAGAGTGATGCGGTAAACAATGTGCGCCTTTATTTCGAGCAGTCCGCTAATCGTTTTGCCATACAACCTTGGCCCGGCGGTACCGGACCGCAGATGCAATACCGTGAAAATGGCGGTAGTTACACTAATGGATCGCAATACGCGACCACGTCAGCCAATACTTGGTACATCTATCGGATAACCCGCCTATCATCGATCGGATTTAAAGCTATAACTTTGGGATCCAATTATAACCAGCTGGGAACAGATACTAAGGCATCTGATTATTGGAACTCTGTGACATTTAGATTGAGTCAGGCCGAATACAGCACAGTGAATAGTTGTTATGACTGGATAAGGGTCAGGAAGTATCTTGCTGTGGAGCCGACAACTTCTGTTGGCGCCGAAAATTCTATAAACTCAGTCTCTAACATGGATTCCATAGTGGTATCAACAACCCAGATAAATATTTTTTGGCAGGATAACTCAGATAATGAGGATTATTTTGAGATAGAACGCTCCCCGGACGGACTGGCCTGGGCGCAGATTGCCACGGCCACGGCCAACAGCATGGCGTATTCGGATACCGGTTTGACTCCAGATACTGATTATTATTACCGGGTCAAGCCGTACAATCTGACCATAGGCGATGGCGCAGTTTCTAATGTCACGATAAACCGGACCTCAATTCCGGCTGTACCGTCCGGATTGATAACAACCACGGTTACATCATCATCAGTTAGCTTGCAGTGGATGGATAATTCCAATAACGAGGATGGATTCAAGGTGCAAAGAAAGACCGCCTTGTCAGGGACTTATGCCGATTATGCCACTTTGCCACGGAATACGACTTCGTGGACCGATAATAACGTTTTATTATTCAACAGATATTATTATTACAGGGTGTACGCTTATAATAATATAGGGGATAGCTCTACGTCAAACGAAATCTTTGCCATTCCAAACTTTTCCAATAACGGTAACGGCAACTGGGCGTATTTCAAGACTATTACGGCTACAAATACCGGCTCAGCGCTGACGGATTACCAGGTACAGATTAATCCGTTTACGGATTCTGATTTTATCAATAATACGGGATTAGTCGGGAGTTGGCATTTCTCTGAATCCCTGACTGACACCTCAACCGTTACGACCGATATGTCCGGTTTAGGTAATAACGGTACGTTGACCAGCAGCCCCACCCGGGTGGTTGGACGTTTTGGTAACGCGCTTTCATTTAATAATACCAACATGTATGTGAGTGTTCCTGATAAACCTGAGTGGAATTTCGGAACAAACTCATTTACCATAGAACTTTGGGCGAAATGGAATAGTTTAGCTGATATCGAAAGTATCATCGGCCAGTCAAATGGGGGCGGTAATAACTTAAAATGGTCTCTGGTGAAAAACATGAATACCAGTTTTGCATATAATAACACACTTATAACATTTAATTTTATGAATCCGGCTGGGACTAATTATTTTGCTTCGTGGAACTGGACGGCTAATACGACTACCTGGTATCATATTTCAGTAGTGAGAAATGGGAGTAATTGGTATTTATATGTTAATGGCGTGGAAACCGGTGGGGTTCAAACCCAATCTGCGGCAATGCCAGATGTTTCTAGCAATTTGCGCATTGGAACCGACGGTGAGGCGTGGAATTATCTCAACGGGCTTATAGATGAGGTCAGGATTTACAACCGGGCGCTGGTGGCTTCTGAGATTGTTACTCGCTACAACGCAGGGACTTTCAAGATATCGATGGATTACAAGGACGTTCGTTTTGCTAATTCAGATTTAACCGCGGAATTGCCTTATTGGCAGGAAGCGGATAATCGTTTCTGGATTAAAATACCTTCTATTCTGGCTGGTGATACTCCTATCAAGATGTTCTACGGTAATGCTTCGGCGACCTCGTCTTCAAACGGTTATAACGTATTTGATTTTTTTGATGATTTTGATAACTATACTGCAGGCGGCATTGATGGGCAAGGCGGCTGGACGCAGACCGGTAGTGGGACAACCAATGATGTCTCAACCAATAGAGCTATTTCCGGCAAGAGTTTACGCCATTGGTATAACAGCGGTTATGGGACAGTTTATAAATCAATTCCGGCCCAGACAAATGCCTTTGTGGCGGAATGGAATCAGAACCATATTGCCGCTAATAGCGGTTTGTGTTTCGGAGACGGTACGTTATATGGCGATTATAATGGCGGTTGGGTCACGACGTACAATTCGACTGGAAAGTTGCTCTACTATAAAGATGCCGGGGATTATAATTTATTGAGCTATACTCTTGATAGGTGGTATCGTATAAAAACAGTAATAAACCCCGTTACCCAAAACATTAAGGTTTCTGTGAATGATACCGGACCTTTATATGACGGCGATATGCGCGGTAATGTCACATCTTTTGATAAAGTACTTGTGCCGTTGTATACCAGCGGATATAATACTTATATAGATAATATCCGTATCCGCAAATACAGCGCTGTTGAGCCGGCAGCGACTGTGATTTCTGCTGAGGTGCCGATTAACCAGGCTAGCAACCTGGCGGCAAATGTCGTTTCCGGTAATCAGGTTGATCTTGTCTGGAATGATAATTCATTCGGCGAGTTGGGGTTTAAGATAGAGAAGTCTTTTGACGCGGGTAACTGGACCGAAATCTGGACGACATCGCCCAATATTAATATATATTCGGATACCACGGTTACACCTACCGGGGTCTATTATTACCGTGTCCGGTCTTATGATGATGGCGGGAATCATCCTTATTCATCCTATATAACGGCTACGACTATTGCTCCGATAGCGCCTACTAACCTGTTGACTAACACGGTCACAACGTCGGCAATATCCTTGAGCTGGAATGATAATTCTGTCAGCGAGAATGGATTCTATTTGGAGCGCTCCTCGGATGGCGCCTATTGGGCGGTAACCATAACCGTGCCGGCCAATATAACCTCGTATGCCGATACCAGCCTGTCTATGAATACGGTTTATTATTACCGGTTGTTGGCGTTTAACGGCATCGGCAACAGTAGCTATTCCAATGTTATTTCCTCTACCACCGTATCGCTTTCCAATGGCGGAGGCGGTAAATGGCAGTATTTCAGGCAAATAACCGTAGCCAATACCGGTTCCAACCTGACTGATTACCAGGTGCAGATTAATCCATTTAATGATTCTAATTTTATTAATAATACGGGATTAGTCGGGAGCTGGCATTTCTCCGAACCATTGACCGATACTTCCACTGCTATGGCAGATATGTCCGGTTCAGGTAATAACGGGACATCGGGTACTGTCCCAACTCGGGTGCCCGGAAGGTTCGGCAATGCACTTTCATTTGATGGCTCCGGTAATTATTATGTTACTTTGAGCGCCACGCCAATTTTGGGAACAGGCTCATTTGCTATTGAATCATGGATTAAAACAGCCATTACTGATACCAGGAAGCAGATTATTAATTTTGGTGTTCCGGCTACTGCAAACCAGGGCGTCTGGTTCTTTGTTAATGCATCTAATCAATTGGAATTTGATTTGAGTGGTGCTGCGGGGCCTACTTCTGCGGCACCTGTAACTGACGGAAATTGGCATCATGTCTGTGCCGTATACAACGGAACGAATGTACAGTTATATATTGATGGCAGCGCTAACGGCAGCCCCGTGGCGATGTCTCCTAATATTCAATCGTCCGCTTACAACGCTATTGGCGCCCGGGCAGATGCGTTCCTCTGGTATTTCAACGGGCTTATAGACGAAGTGCGTATCTATAATCGGTCGCTATCCCTGGCTGAAATCCAGGCCCAGTACAATGCCGGCACGCCCAAGGTTAGGCACGACTACACCGATATCAGGTTTACCGATGCGGCTATGACCCGGGAATTTCCGTACTGGCAGGAAACGGATAATAAGTTCTGGGTTAAAATCCCCTCTCTGCCGGCCGGGAATACCCATCTGAAGATGTTCTATGGCAATGCCTCGGCTACCGACTCTTCCAGCGGAACTGATACTTTTATATTCTTTGATGACTTTATCGGCCCGTCTATAGATACTAATAAGTGGCAAGCCAGTGGAACCTATCAGACAATAGAAAATGGTCGGCTTAAGGTGACCGGCGGGACAGGCAGTTGGGATAGTGGGATGTATTCCAAACAGGCATTTGATCGTGATAACTGGGCGGTGGAGGCTGATTTCCAGACATATGGTAGTGTTAATTCTATGTGGGGTGTTAATCAGGCAAATCCATCTGACTATAGTTATGATAAGTATCCTCATAATTTATATCCTAATAACACCACTTCGTTAACAACTTATGAATATGCTTCAAATACCGGGTCTGATGTTACTTCCTTCAGTCAGGGCAGTCCGTATAAATTTAGGATTATGGTTAAGGCGTCAAGCGGCGCATCGTATTATATCAGCACCAACGGAGGTAATACGTACCAATTATGCCGTGATTCTACGGCAGATGGGACCTCGCCATTAAGAATAGGTTACGCCGGTTATAGCCGTCAATTCTATATAGATAACTGGCGTATCCGCAAATACGCGGCGGTTGAACCGATGTTAACATTGATTTCCACGGAGGTCCCGGTAAATCAGACCAGTAATTTAGTAGCAACTGTGGTTTCCGGGAATCGGGTTGATTTGGCTTGGGATGATAATTCGCTGGGCGAAAGCGGGTTTAAGATTGAGCGCTCGCCGGACGGCTCAAGCTGGATCGAGATTGGCACCGCCCTGCATAACATTACGGTTTATAGCGATACCACCGTAACGCCGACTAATACTTATTATTATCGGGTCAGGTCTTATGACTTCCTTTTAGACCATCTTTATTCTAACACTGAGTTAACCCGGACTTCTTTGCCTGATGCGCCGTCCGGGCTGATAACTACGACAGTTTCTTCGTCGTCTATAACCTTGCAATGGGTTGATAATGCCAATAACGAGACCGGATTTGAGGTCTGGAGTTCTATGGACGGAATAACTTATACCTTGCTTGCCACGCTTGATCGTAATACCACTTCCTATACCGACAGCGGTCTTTTGATGGGAACCGCATATGCCTATAAAGTTCGTGCTTATAACGGCATTGGTGGTGATTATTCCAATATAATCAGCTCAATTACTCCTATTATGGATGCAACAGGCGGAACGATTACATATTTTGGTAATTATAAGATCCATACTTTTACTTCAAGCGGAACATTTACCGCTACAGGTGGGGATGTGGAAGTGTTTGTTGTTGCCGGCGGCGGGAGCGGCGGACATCACACTACAAGTAATGGCAATGGTGGTGGTGGTGGTGGTGGTGTGATTTATAACACATCATTTGCCGTTACTGGACAGGCATATACTGTAACCGTTGGAAATGGTGGCGCTGGAATTCCCAATGGGACCGGAGCAGCAGGGAATAATGGACAAAATTCCGTTTTTAGTTCACTCACAGCAATTGGTGGTGGCGGTGGTGGCAGTACAGCTGGATATAGTGGTAAGAATGGTGGCAGTGGCGGTGGCTCGTGCGGTAATAGTTATGGGTATGGGGTTTCTACTCAAACAGGCGGCTATGGAAATTCCGGCGGTAATGGTGCCGGTACTTTACAGCCGGGTGGTGGCGGCGGCGGCGCCAGCAGTGCCGGAGTCGCTACTAATGGCTCATTACCAGGAAATGGAGGAACTGGGTTTGCCTGTTCAATTACCGGCTCATTAAAATATTATGCCGGCGGCGGTGGCGGTGGTGGTAACAGCAGCGAGCGGGCCGGCGATGGTTTTGATGGTGGTGGTCGCGGCGCTGGCACTACCTCATACTACGCTTACAATTTCTATCCTGTAGAAGTTAACGCAACAACACGAGGAAGTTCTACCCCTAATGCAATTGCAAATACCGGCGGCGGCGGTGGTGGCGGTTCCTACTGGGCAACCAGTTATTGTACTGGCTCGGGTGCAGGCGGTTCCGGCATAGTCATAGTCAGGTATTTAATACAGAGTGGCTTAAATATTACCACTAATTTAGTTGCGCAGGTAATTTCCGAGACATCTGTGAAGTTAACCTGGCAGGATAATTCTCCCGGTGAGAATGGATTCAAGATAGAACGCTCGCCGGATGGCTCAAGTTGGGCGCAGATAGACACCGTCCCGGCTAATACCACGGTTTATACCGACACGAGTGTTTCAGCTGTGACCGCCTATTATTATCGGGTCCGGTCTTATAACTTCCTGGTGAATCATCAGTATTCTAATACAGAACCAACCCGGACTGCTTTGCCTGATGCGCCGTCAGGGCTGATAACTACCACAGTTTCATCATTATCCATTGCTTTGCAATGGAATGATGATGATAATGAGACTGGGTTTGAGGTCTGGCGCTCTATGGATGGTGTAACCTATACCCTGCTTGCCACGCTTGGTCGTAATGTTATTACTTATACCGATAGTGCGGTATTAATGGCAACAGCATATGCCTACAAGATTCGGGCCTATAATGGCATTGGAAATAGTAATTATTCCAGTCCGGTTAGCCAAATAACATTATCTAGCGTAGTCGCAACAGGCGGAACAATTACATATCTTGGTGGTTATCCAATTCATACTTTCACTTCAAGCGGAGTATTTACAGTTACAAGTGGCGGAAATATTGAGGTTTATGCTTGGGGCGGCGGGGGGGCCGGCGGGACTGTCGGCGGCTGGAGCTATGGCGCTCCGGGCGGGGCCGGCGGCGCCGCTCAAGGTATATTAAGTGCAACTTCCGGCGCAATCTATAATATTGTAGTTGGCGGTGGAGGAGTGGTCTGGTCATATCCTACCGGCGCAACGGGTGGCGGCGGCCCGGCATCGAACAATAATTCTGATAATAGGTACTCAGGTGGAGGTGGTGGTTATTCCGGAATCTTCGCATCATCCGTTTCTCAGGCCAATGCCCTTATCATTGCCGGTGGCGGTGGCGGCGGCGGCAGCAGCCGTGCCGGAACCGGAAATGCCGGCGGCGCCGGCGGCGGCTCATCAGGCCAACAAGGATATTCACCTTATCTAGCAAACTTTGGCGGCAATCCAGGAACCCAGTCTTCTTATGGGGTTGATGTCACCGGGCAGTACAGCACGAATATTGGTTTCGGAGGACAAGGCGCTTTGCAGGGCGGTATGCCTTTGATGAACAGCTATGGCGGCGGCGGCGGCGGCGGCTACTGGGGCGGCTCAGCCGGAGGCTATCAGGAACCCAATAGTATGTCCGGCGGCGGCGGCGGTTCAGGTTACCTTTCTTCCACAGCGATATCATCCGGCGTGTTAACCGCCGGTTCCGGCACAATACCGGGCGATTCTGCCAATTCTTTAAGAGGCACTGCCGGAGATGCAGGCGTGGTAGCGGGCAATGGGTATTCCGGCATAGTAATAGTGAAGTGTTTAACAAATACCGCTGTCAATATTGCCACTAACCTGGTCGCTAAAGTAAATTCCGCGACAGAGGTTGTATTGACCTGGCAGGACAATTCGCCCGGCGAGAACGGATTCAAGATAGAACGTTCGCCGGACGGCTCAAGTTGGACTCAGATTGATACCGTCCCGGCCAATACCACGGTGTACACTAACACAGGTCTTTCGGCCGGCACCACCTATTATTACCGGGTCAGGTCTTATAACTTCCTTGTAAACCATCCTTATTCTAACCAAGATATAGCCCGGACTGTAGCGCCACTGGCGCCGTCTAATCTGACAGCCGCTGCGGTAACTATAGATATAACCCTTCAATGGACAAATAATTCTCTTGGTGAGCAGGGGTTCCAGTTAGAACGCTCATTAAATGGTACCAGCTGGACCGTTACCCAGACAATTACTGCTAATACCACCGTGTATACCGATACAGGACTCGCAAATTTCACTACTTATTGGTATCGAATCAGGTCATATAATGGCTTGGGAGTCAGCACTTACTCAAATATTATCAGCGCTACTACTTTTGTGGTAGTAAATGTCACCTTTAATCCTACCGGGACTGGTCAAACCGGAACGATCCAAAACTGGACAGCGCCTTATACCGGTGTTTTCCATATAGAAGTTTGGGGTGCTCAAGGTGGACAAGGTAGTTCTTACACACAATACACACCTGGAAAAGGCGCAAGGATGAGGGGTGATTTTAATCTAACTGCAGGAACTCAATTGAAGATATTAGTTGGGCAGCAAGGTCCTAGCGGTACTTACGATGGAGGAGGTGGTGGTGGAACGTTTGTTACTGATAATAGCAATAGCCCGCTAATTATCGCAGGTGGTGGTGGTGGGTCCAGTTATAATGGTTCTGGGGTTGATGCTACTACTTCAAATAATGGAACTGCTGGACAAAGCGGTGGAACTGGTGGGACAGGCGGTAGTGGTGGTACTTCGGGAGGATATGCCGGACCAGGCGGCGGGCTGACTGGTAATGGAGGCACTGCTCCATCCAGCGGTTTAGCGGGTGGTTATGCTTTTATAAACGGAGGTAATGGAGGACCTACCGGTTCTTACATCTACGGTGGATTTGGCGGTGGCGGTGGTACGCACGGCAATGGCTGGGGTGGCGGCGGTGGCGGTGGTTATTCTGGCGGCGGCGCATCAAATAGTTCTCAGTATGGTGGTGGTGGCGGTGGTTCTTATAATGCCGGGACGAATCAAGATAATACTGGCGGCGTCAGGACCGGGAGTGGTCTGGTAATCATTACGAATTAATTATAAAGATAATATTTCAGGGTGGGGACAGACACCACGGGCGAAAACGTTCTAATCAGGTTTATTCCAAGTATAATTTTTGTAAAACAATTCTATCCTCCATATCTATAACTTGTACTACTATACAGGATAAGATACCAGGGTATATAGAGTGAGATGCTAGGGTATATAGGGTAAGATAGCAGGGTATATAGAGTGAGATAGCAGGGTATATAGGATGAGATGCCAGGGTATATAGGATAAGATGCCAGGGTATATAGAGTGATATGCCAGGGTATATAGGGTGAGATAGCAGGGTATATAGGGTGAGATAGCAGGGTATATAGGGTGAGATGTCAGGGTATATAGGGTGAGATGTCAGGGTATATAGGATGAGATGGCAGGGTATATAGAGTGGCCCTACCCCCCATTATCATATCCTGTCATATACTGTCACTGTTTTGGATAGTTCCTTGCATAATTATACTTAACGTTATATAACTTAATAAGTTATATAGCCATGATGATGTATAGTTTCTTACAAAAATAGCCGATTTGTGCTTGACTTTTTGTCTAAAAGTGGCTATTTTATGCAAAGCGGTAGGTAGCTTCTGCGTAATAAAATAGACATTTATATGACAAAATAACAGTAGACAGATTAACACATGTACTAACTATGGAACAGATACTGGCTAATGTGACTGACCAGGAACTTGAGATGTTATTCCACCGTCTGCGCTGGTCTGAGGGCATCAGATGTCCGCACTGTAACCGGCCTCAGCAAAAGATATACCGTCATAAACGTACCAACCGCCTGAGCTATTTTTGTCTACAATGCAAAATCAGGTTTGGCGACACCGTCGGCACTATCCTTGAGGGCACGCACCTATCTTTGCGCCAGTGGCTGTTGGCTATACATATGTATTTGGTCAACAATGACTCTGCCGCTGATGTGGCCAGGGAGCTTAAGGTTAATCGCCACACGGCTGAGTCCATCAGGGAACTTATCCGCAAGGAAGAGCTCTGGTGCCGGATGATATTGCAGGGAATAACCGACAATACCCGGCAGGCGGTAATTGCGCCGTTAATGATACTTGGTGAAGTGGAACGCTACCTGGGCGTCAGCCGCCGGACTATTTATCGTTTAGTTGACGCAGGCGCGCTCTCGGCGGTCAAGGTTGGTCGACAGTGGCGCTTTAAACCGGACGAGGTGCAGAAATATGTTACCCACAAACTCAACCGCTATGGCACCGGCGCTATTACTGAGAATTATTTTTTCGGCCTGGAGGTGCTCAATAAATATAAAACCGACAAAGCCAAGTATTACATAGAAGACGAGGCCTATCAGGGCTGGGTGGGCAACAGGGATGATTTCAACTATATGCAGAAGGTATCGGCGTTTCTGGGCCGGGGCGCCCGACAGGTGGCCGGTCTGGCGCGCATTGTCTTTTACCATCTACATTATAAAAAGGTGGTTACGCCCGAAGGTCATCCGGCATTGGCTATCCATCACAAGGATTATGAATCACTCCCGCCTGAGGAATACGTTCACTGGTCTAATTACCAAATTTGGGATAGTAAATCATCACGTTAAGGATAATTTCCGTATTGGATGAAAAGACAGTATGGGTTTTAATATTGTTTTGACAGGACCACCATAATGATTATACTGATAATATGAAAATAGCGGTTCTTGGTGGAACTTTTAATCCTATTCATAACGGACATATGGCCATTGCCCGGGCCGTGGCAAAACGCCTTAATCCGGATAAGATTTTATTTGTACCCTGTTATCTGCCTTACCATAAGCTCGCAAGCAATCCCGCTTATAGGGGCAAGTGTACTAAAAATAACGATATTCTTCTTCCGGCCAAGCACCGTTTGACTATGGTTAAGCTGGCTATAAAAAGGTGTCCTAAATTCATTGCATCCAGTATAGACCTTAAGGTCAAACGACCGACGTATTCCATAAACACGATAAGGAAGCTTAGGAAGCTTTATCCCCTAAATACGAAATTCTATTTCATCATCGGAACCGATTCGCTGTTGGAACTGCATAAATGGTATCGGATAAATGATTTGATTAACCTGGTTGATTTCGTGGTGATTGCCCGCCCTGGGTATTCTCTGGGTAAAATGACAAGGAGTATGCGGTTCCCGATACCGGTTATCCGTAAAATTACTGCTAGTTATATTTCACGGCCTGCACTTGATATTTCTTCCACGGATATACGCCGGAAAATAGCTGCCGGCCGGAGTATCGAAAAGCTTGTCCCGGAACAGGTCAAAAGTTATATTACCAATCATAAATTATACTTGGACTGTTATCTATAATCATAATTGATTGTTATGAGGATTAGAGATTTTGTTTCTGAAATCGGTTATCACCTGATGCTTTTTTATCAGGCGTTGATGTCATACCGTTTCTGGGGCAAGCGCTATAAAGATATATTGCACCAGATAGAAGTTTGTACCTTTGGCGGGTTCCCGGTCGCCATGATTGTGGCCATATTCAGCGGCATGGTTCTGGCGCTCCAGTCTGGCGTTACCCTGAAAGACTATGGCCAGGAGGCTTCCATCGGCATGCTCGTGGCCGCTTCGATGTGCCGTGAAATGGGGCCGGTCATGACCGGATATATCCTGGCCGGTTTGATCGGTTCGACTATCGCCGCCGAAATCGGCACCATGAAGGTTTCGGAGGAGATTGATGCGCTTGAGGTTATGTCCATTGAGCCGATACAGTATCTGGTTCTGCCGCGATTGGTCGCGCTGGCTATTGTTTGTCCTCTATTAACGATTTATACCGATTTGGTCGGCGTTATCGGCGGAGGAGTCATCGGTAAAATGGCGCTTGATGTGCCGCATTCACTGTATTTCCGTAATGCCATCGAGGCTTTAACTAATAAAGATATTTACACCGGTTTATTCAAGGCGGTTGTCTTCGGTATAAGCATAGCGGTGGTTAGTTGCGCCCAGGGGTTGAGGGCCGAGAACGGCGCGGCCGGAGTCGGGACTGCTACCATGAAAGCGGTAGTCATATCATTTATTACCGTATTGATTTTTGACTTCTTGCTGACCTATTTATTCTACGGCCTATAGTTCGGCTGTTCGAACGTAGTGAGTTACAGCCGACTATACCTGGCAACCCGTACGGGTTTTTGTCCCAAGACCTCTCAGGGTCTAGGGATAATTCGCTATTGCTCAAACTTCTAGGGTATAAAAGCTAACGGCTAACCCCATTCCGCCGGACATACCCAGCGCGGCTAGACCTGTTTTTGAATTGCGCCTGTTCATTTCGTGTAGAAGTGTTACTATAATTCTTGTCCCGGTTGCGCCTATCGGATGTCCTAATGCGATGGCGCCGCCGTTGACGTTGACGCGGTCCATCGGCAGGTTTAGTTCTTTATCTACCGCAATCATCTGTGCCGCGAACGCTTCGTTTATTTCTATCAGGTCAAAACTATCTATTTTTTTATCACATTGTTGCGTCAGCTTTTTAATTGCCGGTACCGGCGCCATGCCCATGTATTCCGGTTCCACGCCGGATGCGGCATAGTTTTTGATATAAGCCAGCGGCTTCAGGCCCAGTTGTTTGGACTTGCGCTCTGACATGACTATTACCGCCGCCGCGCCGTCCGCGATACCGCAAGAATTTCCCGGATGGATCGTGCCATTAGTTTGGAACGATGGTTCCAGACAGGTTAATGACTCAAGCGTAACCTGGTTGCGTGGAATTTCATCCTGATTTATAATCGTGGGCTTGCCCCGAACATCTTTGGCAGTTACCGCGACAAGTTCATTGTTAAATTTATTATCCTTACGCGCCTGTTCGCATCGGGTATAACTGGTCAAAGCGTATTCATCCTGAGATTTGCGCGATATATTATATTTAGTTGCGATATTTTCGGCTATTTGTCCCGTAGTCATGTTGCATAGTGGGCATGTCAGCCCGTCGTGATACATACCGTCCAGGACTTTTGAATGTCCCAGCCTGTATCCGAAGCGGAAATTATCCAGCAGAAACGGAGTTCTGGTCATATTTTCTATCCCACCGGCTATAATAATTTCAGCTTCACCGAAAGCTACGGCTTGATATGCCAATATAATAGATTGCAACCCCGACCCACAGGCCATATTCACTGTATATGATGGGCTGGTATGCGGTATGCTCGTATTGTGGCTTATCTGGCGGGCCGGATTTGGCTTGTTCCCGGCCTGTCGGGCATTGCCGAATATTACCTGGTCGATAGAGTTAATGTCTAATTTGGATTCATTCAGTAGCGCTTTAGTTACAGCCGTGCCTAATTCTACTGCGGTGGTATGCGAAAATACACCCATGAATTTACCGATAGGTGTTCGTTTAGCGTGTGTTATGACGACTTTATTGATGTCACTCACGGGTTTTCTTGGCGTGGGGCAAGGCTTTGATAATCCACTTCTCATCTTTAATCAGGACATTGTTAATATCGATGATTTCGCTGGTGTATCCTTCGCGTCCGAGCATACCGAACATAGCTTTTTTCCCTGCTTCCACGCCGGGCTGGTTGTAAGGGTTAATTTTGTATAATTTCCCGGCGTAAGCCGTCAGGAGCTCAAAGAAATAGAACAAGCCGCCGATAGTTTCAGCCGATACTTCGTCTACTCTGATAGTATAATTTGGTCGTTGGTTTCGGGTCAGGGCATATTCGGTGGCTTTTTTTTCTATCTGCATCAGTTCGGCCAGCCGGTAGTTGGCCAGGAATGAGTTATTCTTTTCTTTAGTAGATATATTGGGTATTGCTATCCTGGATTTAAAATTGGTTATCTCGATAAAAACTATCAGCTTGTTGTTTGGTCCTTCATTGTAAAGCTGTATCTGTGAATGTTGGTCGGTTGTGCCTAATGCCGAAAGGACGGTCGACCCGACGTTCACTTCATTTTTATTTATATCAAACCGCTTGCCCAGGCTTTCGGGGTATAGCTGGCGAAACCAGTCAGCCAGCCCTTTTAGCTGCCAGCTGTAAGGCATTATTACCAGAATATTCTTATTCTTTTTTATATCATAAAGATAATTGATTAAGGCGCTCAGGAATGCCGGATTAGACTCGGGAAGAGTATTTTTAGTTGCCTGGTCGAATAATTCCGCTCCCTTGAGCAGTTTTCTGAAGTCAATTCCCGTAAATGCGGCCGGTACCAAGCCGACCGGGCTTAATACTGAATATCTGCCTTCAACGCCAACCGGGGTTTCAAACGTGGTTATGCCTTCTTTCTCAGCGAACTTTCTGAGCGAGCCTTTCTCCGGGTCAGTCGTGATAATTAGGTGCTCCGTCCAACGTTTGCCGCAGGCTTTTTTTATGAACTTTAACGCTATTAGTAAGGACGCGGTCGTTTCTGTTGTTTCGCCCGACTTGCTGATGACATTGAATATTGATTTTTTGGGATTAACAAGGTTGAAAAGGGCCGATGTTTCCTCAGGGTCAATGTTGTCCAGCACATGCAATCTGGGCCATTTGCCCCGTGCTTTGGCCGGCAGCATATTATAAAATGGTTTATGGAGCGCGTTATGCAAAGTAATGGCGCCCAGGGCTGAGCCGCCGATGCCCAACACCACAAAATCATCTATTTTCCTGCCCCGCTTTAAGGCCAGTTCCTCTATTTTGTCTAAGGTTGATTCGTTCTGGTAGGGTAGGTTAAGGAAAGCATGCTGTCCTTGTACTCGTTCGGATTCGACCTGCTTGCAGATAGCTTCGTTATCAGCGATTAGTGCGTTAAGGTCGCCCAGCTTAAGCCCGTGCACCGCGCCCAGTCGTGAATCCAGTATGTTGTTGAAATCTACACTGAACACAAGGGATTCTCCTTTGTTAAAGTATTTATAGTTTTAGGGGGAATAAGCCTTTGAACGGCCCATCCCAGTGAAATATTATACACAAAATAGCGTTAAAATATGGTTGAGTCAAATAAAATAACCAGAATTATATGATAGGTATTTGGAATCAAAGATAAAAGAGAATAGGTTTGATATATTTTTAGTCATTATACTTGAAGTGGCTCTAAACCTTGACAAGATTCCAAGTTGATGATAAAAAACATAGGTATTCGGAAAGGTATATTTTAGTATGGTGATGCCGATCTTTGATTGGACTATGTGGTTGTTGGTGCCTGGTATCATTCTGGGGTTGTATGCCCAGTTAAGGGTCAGTTCGGCTTATGCAAAATATAGTAAGGTTCCATCCAGCCGGGGTTTTACCGGTGCCAAGGCGGCAAAATCTATTCTGGCCGGGCACGGTTTTACAGTTTATCAGGGAATGGTTCCGGCAGATGGCGACTTAAATGGCATCAGCATTGAGGCTATTCCCGGACATTTAACGGATCATTTTGATCCGAAGGCTAGAGTTGTTCGGCTTTCGAATGGAGTTTATAATGGTGACTCTTTGGCGGCTATCGGCGTAGCGGCACACGAGGCTGGGCACGCTATCCAGCACCAGACTAATTACTTGCCTATCATGGCCAGGGCAGGATTGTATCCGGTAGCGGCATTAGGCTCAAGCCTGTGGATGTGGTTGGTTCTGTTTGGTTTGTTTATGAGCATTCCATTTTTTATAGATATAGGCATTTTTATTTTTACAGGCGTGTTGCTTTTTCAACTGGTGACATTGCCTGTGGAATTCAATGCCAGTAAGCGTGCTATGGTTTTGTTGACGGATCAAGGCATTATTGCTGAATCTGAGCGTCCGGGCGCTCGAGCGGTTCTTAACGCGGCAGCCATGACTTATGTAGCGGCTGCGCTTATGGCTATCCTTCAGCTGGTTAGATTATTGATTATTAGAAACAGAAGCAGGGATTAATATAATTATTTGCTTGTGAGTTGCTTTGCGGCTGGATACCGCTTTGCGAACACGATGCACGACAACCCAATTACAGGTTATTAGGCTTGTAAACTAAGAAGAAGAGGCTATTTATGAGTTCCGAACGAAACCGCAGACCGCATTATGCGTCGCCGGAAGACAGCCATAAGAAGATGGCTGTTTTTAGCGAAATATTTTTATCTTCTGGCAAGCTGGTCATGGTTCAATCCGAACATAGCTGGCAGCCGCCTACCGATGTTTATGAAACGGATAATGAGTTGGTAATAAAAAGCGAGCTGGCTGGCGTCAAGCCGGAAGAAGTTATTATATCCATAGATAGCGATCATGTCATAATTAAAGGGACTCGGCACGAGAAAAGCTCTGCACATATACCGGGCAAGCGGATTTTCCGCCAGATGGAAATAAATTACGGTAAGTTTGAGAGGGTTATCCGCATGGATGGGCATGTCAGCCCGGAAAATGCCCATGCTTATTATAAAGATGGATTTCTAGAAATAGTTATTCCCAAATCGCGGCAAAAACGAACAATTGCCACGATTGAAATACATTTTAGTTGATAATTTTTAAGGGGTTGATAAATGAACGAAAATAGTCAAAATAACCAGCAGGCGCCGGAAATCAACGGTCAGGTGCTGGAACTTCCAATTTTACCGATAAAGGATGCTATGCTTTTTCCGTCGGTACTTATGCCCATGGTGGTTTCTGGTAAGGATACGATTGATATGATTGACAGCGCCTTAGCCGGTGATAAAACTTATGCGCAGGTTCTTGTGAAATCCGGTGACGAAGAACCTGAAACAGAAAAAGATAGTTCTTCGGAAGAAAGTGACGTGCTTCACGGATCAGGAAAAACAGATTGTCCGCCGCCGCCGTCGCTTGATAAAGAAGCTAGTCACGCATATGAACTTTACGAATACGGTACGCGGGCGGCTATTTCCAAGATGCTTAAATTCCCGGATGGGACGGTTCGGTTCGTGGCCCAGGGTATGGAACGCATAAAAATAGAAGGCATCATCCAGAGAACGCCGTTTCTTAAGGCCCGGGTTAGGATTATCCCGGATGAAGTTGATAAATTACCGGAAATAGAAGCCTTGGCCCGGACGGTTTCGAATCTTTTTATTAATATCGTTAAACAGGTGCCTTATCTGCCGGCCGAGGAAATACAGATGGCCGTAATGAATACCCATAATCCGTTGACTTTGTGCTATTTTATCGCGTCAAATATTAACGTCCCTATTTTTGAGAAGCAAAAGATACTCGAAGCTAACACGCTTAAAGAAAAACTAAACCGGGTATTAAGGCTGCTTAATCGCGAGCAGGAGATTATTAAGCTGGGGACAAAAATTCAGACCGAAGTGCAGGACGAAATTACCAAGGCTCAACGTGAGCACATTCTGCGCGAGCAGATGCGGGCTATTCAGCGCGAGCTGGGTGAGGGCGAGGGTGAATCGAATGATATCAAGGAACTCAAGGAAAAATTAATTAAGCTTAACGTATCCGATGAGGTACGCAAGGTCGCTGAAGATGAGCTCAATCGCTTGGGACGGATACATCCGTCATCGGCCGAATATACCGTGGCCCGAACTTATCTTGACTGGATTGTCAATCTGCCTTGGTCGTTATCTATTGAAAATGAACTGGATATAAAAAAAGCTCAGAAGATTTTGGATGATGATCATTACGGACTGGAAAAGGTCAAGGAACGGATACTGGAATACTTGGCTGTGCGCAAGTTAAAGCGTGATATGCATGGTCCGATACTGTGTCTTGTCGGCCCGCCGGGAGTGGGTAAGACATCATTGGGGCGTTCTATTGCGCGAGCCATGGGCCGTAAGTTTTACCGGATGTCTGTGGGTGGAGTGCACGATGAGGCCGAAATCCGCGGGCATCGGCGCACTTACGTGGGTGCTCTACCCGGACGAGTGCTTCAGGGCGTCAGAAAGTCCGGTTCTAATAACCCTATTTTTATGATTGATGAGATAGACAAGATTGGATCAGATTTTCGGGGTGACCCATCGTCGGCTTTGCTGGAAGTACTTGACCCGGAACAGAATTTCTCGTTTTCAGACCATTATCTGGAAGTGCCGTTTGATTTGTCCAAGGTGATGTTTATAACCACGGCTAATGTGCTGGATACGATTCCCGGGCCTTTGCAGGACAGGATGGAGGTGCTGGAATTACCCGGATACACCGAAGATGAAAAACTCTATATCGCCAAGCGCCATTTAATACCTAAACAGATTCTGGAGCACGGCTTGACCGTGGAAGAATTCCAGTTTACCGATAAGGCTATAGGGAAAATTATAAGCAGCTACACTCTTGAGGCAGGCGTGCGTAATCTGGAACGAGAGATTGCCACGGTATGCCGAAAAGTTGCTAAGGATAAGGTATCAAATGATGACAAGAAACACGTCTTTAAGGGCGTTATGATAGACGAAAAGGACATTGAGAAATATTTGGGCGTAGAGCAGTTTTTTTCTACTGTAGCTGAGCGCACGTCAGAACCTGGTGTGGTTACCGGACTAGCTTGGACCCGGGCAGGCGGAGATATTCTTTTTATAGAATCAACCAAAATGAAAGGTAATCAGACGCTTCAGTTAACCGGGCATCTGGGCGATGTGATGAAAGAATCGGCTCGGGCCGCTTTAAGCTATATTCGGTCTAAGGCTAAGGTGCTGGGACTGCCGGTGGACTTCTATAAAGATAGTGATATTCATATTCATGTACCGGCCGGCGCGATACCCAAGGACGGGCCATCGGCCGGATTAACCATGGCGATTTCTTTGATTTCACTTATCCGCAACAAGCCGGTCAGACCGGATGTGGCTATGACCGGCGAAATTACGCTTCGAGGTAAGGTTTTGCCCGTTGGTGGTATTAAGGAAAAGATGCTGGCGGCCAGGCGGGCCGGGATAAAAACGGTACTGCTGCCCAGGCGTAATGAAAAAGACCTTAAAGATATTTCACCTCGGATGATAAAAGGGATGCAGTTCAAATTCGTTGATTCCATCCAGGACAGCCTGAAATACATATTCAAATAACACCATGGTTAAATTGCTTAAAAAGGTGATGGTGCTGGTATTAGCCGGTGGCCGCGGCGAGCGGCTTGGACCGCTCACCAAAGACCGAACCAAGCCGGCCGTTCCGTTCGGCGGGCTTTACCGGATTATTGATTTCTCCCTGAGCAATGCCATCAATTCTAACCTCAGGAAAATGATAGTTTTGGTTCAGTATAAATGCGTATCGCTTAATCGGCATCTCAGGGACGGCTGGAGTTTTCTTTCTAATGCGTTGGGCGAATATATTGAGCCGCTTTCGCCACAGCAACGGGTGGGTGACCGCTGGTATACAGGAACAGCTGACGCTGTTTTCCAAAATATTTATTCCATAGAAAAGGAAGACCCCGAGCACGTTTTGATTCTGGCCGGTGACCATATCTATAAAATGGATTATAACCACATCTTGAAATTTCATAGGGATAATAATGCGGATATAACCATATCGCTGGTTGAAGTGAATAAGGATGAGTCGTCCCGATTTGGGATAGTAGAAATAGATAAAAACAGCCAGGTAGTTGGATTCCAGGAAAAGCCTTCGGTCGAACTGGCCCGGACAATTCCCGGTAATTCGACTAGCTGTTATGCCTCTATGGGTATATACGTTTTTAAAACCGCAGTACTGTATAAATTGCTTCAGCAGGATGCTTTGGACGAGAAGTCATCGCACGATTTTGGTAAGGATATTATTCCCAACGCTTTAAGTACGCACCGGATATTCGGGTTTAACTTCATAGACGAGAATAAACAAGGCCCGAAATACTGGCGTGATGTGGGGACTATAGACGCCTATTACGAAACAAGCATGGATTTAATAAGCGTTATGCCTCAGTTGAATCTTTACGATACTGATTGGCCGATTCATACAGCCCAGATCCAGGCGCCGCCGCCTAAGTTTGTGTTTGCCGATAGTGATCGAATGGGTACGGCATTAGATTCTTTGGTTTGTGCCGGATGTATAATCAGCGGCGGTAAAGTCCAGAACTCAATTCTTTCGCCTAATGTCAGAATAAACAGCTACGCCAGTGTCAGTCATTCGATACTTTTTGAAGGCGTTAATGTCGGCCGCCGGGCTAAGATTAAAAAAGCGATTATTGACAAAGATGTTAAAATACCTGAGGGCATGGAAATCGGATATAATTTGCAAGATGATCGGCGTAGATTTACGGTCAGTGAGAACGGCATTGTGCTTATTTCCAAGGGTGAGCTGCTTTAGGATGCAAACCTTTATAGCTGAAAAGACAATATGACGATAATAGTACTGTTATGATTATGAAATTAAAAGCCAGGGCTTGGGTTAGGCGAATAATCCTCTTATTAGTTCTGTTATTTGGTCATGTCACGGTTCTGTCTTTGGGTATTGGTATTGGGCTTATTTTCCTGGGAATGTTTTGGCATTTTTGGGCTATTGGTGCGTTGGTCCGTAATAAGCAGCTTACTAAATGGGGGCCGTATCGGTTCGTCAGGCATCCGTTTTATCTGGGTAACCTGATTATCGACTTAGGTCTCTGCGCCGCCGGAGCCAATTATATTATTTTTATCGTTTATGCCGTACTTTTCTTTTTTGCATATTACCTGAGAATGAAGAAAGAAGAAGCTTATCTGACCGGTCTTTTCCCAAACGAATATCCCGAATATATGGGAAAAGTACCTCGGTTTATTCCTCTTTGGTTCAAACGGTTCCCGGATACGCCGGGTAACGGGTTCCAATGGTCCAGAATTATTTCATCTGGAAACGAGTTGGCCCGGATTTCCAGGTTGTTGCTTCACCCGATGATACTTTATATCCAGCTTAAAAGATTCTCGTTCGGCGCATGGAATGTGATAGTTAATTCCGTTGAAACATCTCGCTACGCTGATGATTTTGTGCCTGGCTTGATTGGGATGGATGAAATCATTATTATCGGACTGCTCGTAATCATCTCTGTTTTTGTCTTCCTGGTTCACCGCCGCGATTCCGAATCCGCCCAGCCGGCATAGTATTTATTAGAAAAAATATTGACGTCTGGAGTGAGTAATAGTATTCTGTTTAATTGCTATGAGTTCTCACGACCAGAAATTAAATACGATACTTTCCCGTGTGAATCAGTGTTCGACGCAGGAATCATTGACCGATACCTGTGAATACGTGGTTGCTTGTCTAGAGGCGTCAGCTTGCATTTTCTTCGCGTATGATGAGCCGGCCGGCGAACTTTTTACATATTACATATCCAATAAAACAGGAGTTCTTCCTCCCGGGGAACCTAAAGTCAATATCAAAAACGGCATGGCAGGTTGGGTGATACAGAACCTTAAGATATTAATACTTGATGAAACATCCGATGATAGCCGCTATAACGAAGAGCTCCGTAATTTAGGACTTTTGAATAAAGGGCGCGTGACTATAATGACCTTGCCGGTGACTCTGGCCGGGCATCTAATCGGGGTGCTGGACATCATCAGCCAGGGCCGGCGCAGGTATGTGCAATCCGATTTTGATGAATTGCATAATTTTCTCAACCTGATGGCTATGTCGGTAAGCAAGGAGAATAACGCTTTAGCTAAGCTGGCTGAAGTATGTATTCGTTTTCTTGAAGAGCGTGACCGCGGGACCCATGGTCATTCACTCCGGGTAGCCAACTTATGCAGAATCATTGCCGACGAACTCGGTCTGCCCGAAAACCAGAAGCGGGAATTGTACCTGGCCGCGATTCTTCACGATATCGGTAAGGTTACGCTAAAGGACAACCTGTTGTATAACGAACAGCAATTGACCAGATTTGAACTGCAGATTGTCCGGATGCATCCGATAATTGGTTATAATATTCTCTGCGGGGTCAATAAGGGTATTGCTAAAATTATTCGTTCGCACCATGAATATTACAATGGCAGCGGCTATCCGGACGGTCTTAAGGGCGACGATATACCGTTGATTTCCCGTATTATGGTACTGGCTGATGCGGTTGATGCTATGGTCAGCGACCGTCCTTACCGGCGTGGTATGCCTATTGACGACGTTATCAAAGAAGTCAAAAACCAGTCAGGCAGCCAATTTGACCCGAAAATAGTGGATGTTTTTCTTGAAGCATACCGCAAAGGGAAATTAAATATATAGGCATAATAACTGATAAACAGATAAGCAGATAAGCAGGAGTATTCTATGAAGAAGAAAAAAGCCGTGATTAAAACGGGCAACAAAGAAATGATCAAGCTTGAAGGTACCGGACTTAAAAACGAGGATTTCTCCAATGGTAAAGTATTCGTCACCAAATGGGCGCCTGAAGCTAGTTACCAGTGGGATTCCGGAATCGCCATCGGTCATTATCTTGAAGGATTAAAAAACGGTGTTTTACTGGGAAGGCACTGCCGCCATTGCAACCGCATCGTGATACCACCACGGATGTTCTGCGAGTGGTGTTTCAAGCCGACTTCAAAATGGGTGCCGCTTTCGGATACCGGTAAAGTCAATACTTTTTCTTTGTGTTATATCGCCTGGAATATGGAACGGCTTAAAGAACCACAGATTCCAGCCGTAATAGAAATCGACGGTGCCAGCGACGGATTTGGGATAATGCATCTTCTGGGTGAAGTTGTCCCCAAAAAAGTCAGTGTCGGCATGCGGGTCAAGGCTGTTTGGAAGGAACCGCATGAACGCCAGGGGGCCATTACCGATATTAAATACTTCAGACCCATTTAATGACAAGCGTAAGGAGGTTGTAATGTTTGAAAAGAAACTCAGTAATAACGGAGTAAAAAGATGGTCCGGTAAGATGGAGGTTAGTTATATTTACACTACCGGCGTAGCCGGCCAAAGATTCTTTAAGGAACTTAAGGAAAAGGAAAGTATTTTAGGCACGGAATGCAAAAAATGCAAGCTGGTTTATCTGCCGCCCAGGCTTTATTGCGAGCGCTGCTTTAGCAGGCTGGATACATGGAAAAAAGCTCCATCCAAAGGTACGATATACAGCTATGCGGTGACTCATGTTGATCTTAATGGGGAACCGGCTAATCGCCCTGTAATTACCGCGCTGATTAATTTTAAAGGATTCCACGGTGGACTGGTCCACAAAATTGAGGAAATAGCACCGGACGAAGTCAAAATCGGTATGGTCGTCAAGCCGGTATTTGAGGAAAAAGCTAAAAGGCAGGGTGGTATTACCGATATTAAATATTTTGCTCCCGTATAAATTTGAGGTGAAATATGGCTAAATTACCTAAACTTGCGGAAATGCTTCTGGATGCTAAACTTCTGAATAACGATCAGGTACAGATTGCTTTGTCAAAAATGGAGGCAACCGGTGAGCGTTTTGGAGCGGTTATCCAGAAATCAGGATTCATCAAAGGTGAAGTCCTTATGGGATTTTTAGCCGGACAGAAAGGTTTGGAGATAGTCAATGTAGACAACATGATTATCCCGGAAAACCTGGCTAAAAAAATACCGGTAGACCTGATTGAAAAATACCGGTTCGTTCCTGTTTTGTTCAAGAATGGTGTTATCACCGTAGCTATGACCGATCCGACCGATTATGAAGCTATAGAACAGATCCAGCTGGCTACCACCTGGCAGGTGGAGGTGGTCATAACCACTGTTGACGATATCGAAAGAAATATCGGGCGCGTGCTGGGTAAAGAAAAGGAAGATTCCAGCGGCAAGAATGCGGCCATGCTAAATTATAAGCTGAACGATCCGGTTGTTCAGCTGTTGATTGAGAAAAATATTATCACTAAAGAAGAGTTAATCCACAAATTAAAAGGGCGCAAGTAAATTAAACCTCTGGTTTGTGCGTCAGGCGGAGGTTTTTATCATGAAACGGATTATTATCATCGGCGCCGGCAAAGTCGGCCAGGTATTGGGTCGGTTACTTAATCGTTCGGATCGGTATCGCACAACGGCCGTCTACTGCCGCAACAAAAAACACAGCCTTGAAGCGGCCCGGTTTATCGGCAGGGGCGTAAGGGCTTTTGATGATCCGGCCAAAGCCGTTGCCAATGGCGATATTATTTTTATAACCACGCCTGATAAAGATATTCAAAAAGTCTGCGATCGTTTGGCTGAAAAGGCTGACTTAAAAGGCAAAACCGTTATTCACTGCTCCGGTAATTTTCCCAGCACGGTGTTGGGCAGCGCCCGTTTGAAAGGCGCTTGTATCGGCTCGATGCATCCGCTTCAGACTTTTGCCGCGCCGGCCGAATCAGTTATAATTTTCCCCGGTACCTACTGCGCCTGCGAGGGCGACAGGCGGATAATGCCTGCAATAAAAGATATTGTCAAATCTATCGGCGGCGTACCGGTTTCGATAGGTTTTGATATCAAACCTCTATATCATGCGGCCGGAGTGCTCCTGTCCAATTACCTGGTTACTCTTATGGATATTGGTCATAAGTTACTGCGCCGCAGCGGTTTCAGTCCCGCTCAGGCGGCCAAAGCGCTTTTGCCCCTGGTTCACGGTGCCATTAACAATATTGACAGGCTCGGGACCGCCGGTGCATTGACCGGTCCTATCTCCAGGGGTGATGTCATCACAATTGGCGACCACCTTAAATCTATCCGCCGGTTTTTACCCGCTTACGTCGAATTATATAAAGTGCTGGGGCGCGATACCGTGCGCCTGGCCTTGGAGAAAAAAACCATTTCTTCGCAACAAGCACGCCATATGCGGAAATTATTTGATTAATTTCTGGGAATATCCTATAATATATTCGTATGAATATCGTGCTCATCGGGTTTCGGGGCGTGGGTAAAACCAGCGCGGGCAAGCTTTTAGCCGAACAGCTGGGCATGGAGTTTATCGATGCCGACGATATTATAGAATCACGGGCCGCCTGTCCGATAGGCACCTTTTTCCTGACTAAAACAGATTCCGCATTCCGGCTGGTAGAATCCGACGCGATTAATGAACTTTCCAAGCTTGATGCCAAAATCATCGCCACCGGCGGAGGAGCCATAACAAAATACAAGAATGTCCGCAACCTCAAACGCCACGGGCTGATAATACTGCTGGAAGCCGACCTGGAAACCATATATAAACGCATACAAATGGATGATCTGGTGCTTAAGCGCCGGCCCGGGCTGACCGGGCAGGATCTTTATAACGAGCTCAAAAATCTGATTAATGTCCGCGCTCATTATTACCACGGCGCGGCTGATATGATTGTTGATACTTGTGATAAGCCCTTAAGAATAGTCGTTGATGAAATTATACACCTGTTAAAACAAAAAGGATATCTGGACGAATAACTATGAATTGGATAGACAAATATCTGTCCGGGGCGGGATGCTATCAGCAACTCCGGCAGAAGTCCGGCATTTCTCGCGGCCAGTTCCTGGTTCTGGACCGGGAAAATGATTTTGAAGGGATTACCGAACGGTTTGTCCAGTATCTTTGGGCTGAGCGGGAGCCGCGTAATATAAAATACAAAACAGTTGCCGGACGGGCCGTCGAGGTGGTTTCCCCCGGTTTTTGGAATGCCCGTAAAGGACCGGACTTCACCGCGGCCCGGATCCGTATCGGCGGCAAGGTTTGTTCCGGCGACGTGGAAATCCATCTCTATTCCTCGGATTGGTACGGGCACAAGCACCATCTTGACAAAACATACGACCGCACCATTCTGCATATCGCCTTCTGGCAGGATGCCGCCGGCACGGCCATAAAAAACTCAACCGGTAAAATAATACCTCAGCTGATACTTTCACCTTTTATGAGCGCCCGCATGGAAGAGATGGAAAAACTGCTTGAACTCATACCCGAAACCATGAACAACTATCGTTATGGCGGCGCGGGTATTTGTTGTCCGCAGATTAAAGATAATGGACGTCCTGTCTCGGAACTGCTGGAAATGGCCGGTCAGGACAGGCTCCTGTCCAGGATTAACGCATTGGATTCGGAGAAATCAGATTTAGATGATAGCCTCTACCGCGGTATGATGAGGGCTATGGGTTACAGGAATAACCAGTCTTCTTTTTTAGGGCTGGCCCGGGCAGTGGATATCAAGATGATAAAGCGCCATATCAGTCCTTACCTGACGGATGAATATCCGCTGGTTATCCAGGCTATGCTTCTCAATTCCGCCGGATTCCTGGAAAATGTCCGTTCACTCACCAGCGATGCTGAAACAACCACCTACCTTGATGCATTGGATAGCATCAGTGGCGACCTGGCCGAGTTGCCCGCGGCAAAAAACCTCAAGTGGGATTTCGGCGGCACCCGTCCGGCCAACTATCCGCACCGGCGCATCGCCGGCGTAAGCTATATACTGGCCCGCCAGCTCGGTACCTGTTCATCGCTGGTTGAAAGCGTCATTGATTTGCTCCGGTTACAGGTACTGCCGGCCGTCAGGATAGACGGCTTACGGGCGATGTTTAGCGTCGGACCGGAAGGTTACTGGTCGGATAGGAGCAGTTTCAGCTCCCGGCGTTTCTTGCATCCGGCGTCGCTGGTCGGCGCCCAGCGGGCCGATGACGTCATTGTTAATATTGTTATTCCTTTTGCGTTTTTGTATTGCAGCCGGAACGAGGATGGTAATCTTGCCCGGGCAGTGATGGATTTCTATCGCAACTTTCCTGCTCTGGCCGATAATCACATCACTGAATTCATGCGCCACCGGATGTTTGATGAAGATACCGCCCGCTACAATGTCGTTGTAAGCACGGCGCTCAGGCAACAGGGGTTGTTGCAAGTGTTCAACGATTTCTGTTGCAAGGGAATAGAAGGGTGTGAAAATTGCGGTTTTAACCGGTCACTAATGTCCGGCGTGCATACGTTCGATGGTGCTCAAAATATCACGTAATTCCCGGTGCGGGGTATCTATGAGCGGCGCCACTTTGGATGCGTCGCGGCAATAATCCAGCGCCTGGATTAGTTTCTTTTCATCCCGGTCCATTTGTCCCCAGAACCGGTATATCCGGACCATGCCCAGGATGCGCTCGTAATTATTCGGTTCGATATTATAGGCTTCCTCGATGCAGGCGGCGCTGCACATAAAGTAATCACGCTCCGTAAACCTGACGAAATCCTGCACTTCGCCCAGTTTGAGCAAATCCTTGATGGCCGGGGGGCCGGATAGTTTATTGCGTTCGTCTTTTCTCCGGTAAGGCGAATTTTCTGGCAATGTTTGCCTGAGCTTGGACAGTTCCAGGAAATTACGGCCGGCGCCGTTAAGGTATGCCTTTTCATCCGGCGCCAGGCGCAGGGCGTTGATGTAGAACGGCACGCTCATCAGCCGGGTCTCGAATGCCTTCTTGAGCACCTCCTCGCGGCTGACGCCTTTTGGCGGGTTGCGCAGCAGGTTTTCCGCGCCGCCGTCATAGCTGAAACAGAACTTGTAAAAGCCGTCCGCGGCGATGGGGTTATAATTGCTTTGGACGATAATAACCATCGTGCCGGCCAGTATCAGCAGGTAAATCAGGCTGTTGCCGGCCTTCATCAGCCGGTCGCCGGATTTCTCAACCGATTTGACGGCAAACGTGCCCAGCAGCAGTCCGACACCCAGCCAGATGTAAGTTCCCTGGATAAAGGCGTTGGTATCGGTGTTCTCGTTGGGCCAGTAAAGAAGGACCAGGATCATTTCCATCATCAGGGTAAATCCCACATAGGTCCAGAAAACATAATAAGCCCAGTTGAATTCCGGTATCTTTGATTCCGGTTCCGGGCTGTCCTTGGGCTCGGTAATGGTTCCATCCTTCAACCGGACCAGGATAAACAGCGCCGCGGCGTAGACCCAGAAATGGGTGTTGGTCGAGACAATCGGGATGCCGAAAACAGTTTCCACCACGTGCGAAGCAATGGCCGCGACCAGTCCGATTATGAGCAAATCATTCCAGCGCTGGTTGCCGCTATTGTTGCCGGGCGGCGCACCGCGTTTCAAGGCGCGCAGTCCCAGGAAGATGATGCTGGAAATCAAGAACAGGTAGGCAATCAACCCGATGACGCCCTGGGTCACCCAGGAATCAAGGATGACGTTATGCGAGCGGTCCGCGTGCACGGCTGAGCCTTCGAACTTGGATAGCTCCATTGAATGATAGCGGTAATAGACCGTGGCCAGAGATTCCGGCCCGTGCCCGACGATGAACCTGAACGGTGACTCGATGATTAACTGCATCACGCCCTTCCACAGGATCATCCTCACCCGGCCGGTGCCGCTCTTGTGCTCCATGACAAAGCCCAGACGTCCGAAGTAGGGGATATTGCGCATCTTACCGAAACTCTTTTCCCAGACCGGCTGGACGGACTTGCCGGCCGGAATCTTTTCCCACGAGACGATATGTGGCAGGTTAAAGACGAACAGGAATATGGCGCCACCAACCATAGTGAATATTATGGTTCGGAACAGCCAGCGGACCTGTTCCTTCCAGGAATAGAGGAATATGAAAATTACCGTGCCGGTAATCAAGCCCAGCATCGGGCCGCGGCTTCCGGACAGGAGCGTAGCCAGCCCCAGTGACAGGTACAGAACGGCATAAAAACTTATGCCTACGACATCCAATTTATAGATGGCCTTGGCCAGCCGGGCCAGCGCCAGCGGCGCCACCATAATCAGGTAAGCCGCCAGGAAAATCGGGTTGCCCATAGTCGCTGATATGCGCGTGGTTGGGTCCATCTGCTGCCAGGGCACCGGGTCCCAGCCCATCTTCTGGATTAGCCCGTAAATCGTTATCGGGATGGCCGTCAGGATGACCGCCGTGAATATCCGCTCCACCTGCCGGCTGGTCTTGATATGCGCCGCGGCCAGGAAGAAGATTATAATGTAAGCCGAAAGGGTGTATAAGCCCTGGAGACGGTCATAACTGCCCCAGATACTGGCGTAGCGGGTGGACGAGGTGATGCACGATAGGGTGTAAGAAGACACGAAAAATATCACCGGGAAAAACAGTGACAACCGCCAGCCGGATTTAGCCTCAGGCGTGGATTCGGTTACGGCCGGCTTGTCCTTGCCCCGGATGAGGCCTTCCATCCGCTTAATCAGGTAAAAGGCCAGCATCAGCAGGGAGATGGAGCGCAAGAGCGAGGCCTTATCCGGTTCGAACATCCGGTGCGTGTAGATGTTCATAAAGAGGGGGGTTAGGATAATGCCGGCCAGCCAGCCCGCCTCGATGAACTTATCGCAGAATATACTCAGCTTGCTTCTCATAGCTTGGCAGTTGGAGGAACGACTTATCTGCCAACTATACCGGGCTGAAAGCCGTTCCCTTCCAACAGCCCGGTATTAAACCATTAACTATCCCCTGGCAGTTTGTGGCGCCGAAGCGCCATGGCGCCCTTATGGCGCTCAAATGGTAGCATCATGCCAGAGGCAGATCCGCCTTTGGCGGAAATTACCTGCCAGGAATAGTCAACCATAATAGCTACATTTTCCGGTTGACTATACAAAGTGTAGATTATTTGGCAATATTTTTATGATAAAGAGGTGAGTCTAATTCGCGGCTAAATAATTGACACTTTCTGTAAAACGGCTATGCTATGAATAGAAAATCTAGTGAAAGGAAAGTTGTAGCGGTGTCAAAAAGGGTAAAACAGAATTCAGTATGGTGTCCCCCGAATTTGGTCCGGATAATAAAAGGAACGAATATTTATGGGATTTGTAATTGCACGTATTGTAGCGATTGCCTTGCTCTTTTGGGCGTTGGATAAGCATCCGTATGATTATTATACCATGCTTAGATTGGTAGTTTGCGGAGTTACTGCTTATGGGGTATTCTTTGCTTCTGAAAATAAAAAAATAGGTTGGGCTTGGGGCTTTGGTATTATAGCTGTTTTATTTAACCCTATAATCCCGGTTCATTTGGATAAAGACACTTGGGCTCTTATTGATGTTATGGCTGCTATTATTCTAACCGTGTCACTTTTTATGGTGCGGAAGCAAAAAACGAAGCGCGAAGAGAATGAGGAGAATATTTAATATGATAGTATGCCCTAAGTGTAATTTGGAAAATTCTGATGACTCTAAGCATTGTGATTGTGGCTACGATTTTGAAACAAAGACAGTATCGAATGATACGCATAATTCAAATATTATTCTAGTTGATCAATCATTTATAGATTTAAAAAGTCAGATATTTTTACTTTTCCCAATATGTTTAATATTAAGCGAGTTACTCGTGGATGTAACCTTTGCTAGGGGTCTTCAAATGATTGGTTCCTTAATGTGGTTAATAACTTTAGGTTTTGACGTAAAGGAAATTAACTTAGCAAGAGAGCAGCGTGGACAAAGTAAGTTAATTAACGGCGTGGTATTAATATTTGGAGGGTGGCTCTTATTCTTTATAACTTACCCCTTATGGTTATTTGCACGAGCTAAATATTTTAGCATAGGTAAAATTACCGCAATAAGTGGCACGATATTAATGCTTGTATTTATTGCTATGCTGGGTATTCCCCGATGGATGCATAAAGGGGGGGAGCTTTCAATGGAAGATCGAGATGCATTTAAAACAATAATGCTTTCTGTATTGCAAAATGAAAATGGGTTAACTCAAAAAATACACAAGGATTTTTGGAGTATAATGGATAAGAATATGGCTAAAAATGGCGAATTGAGTAAGGACCAAATGAAATTTATGCGGGAATCTGTAGTTGGGTTAGTATCAACCTATCAAAAATATTTTTGGGAGGATGCTCTCCAATCACTCAAAAATAGTAGTCCCTATAAAAGTAAAGATAGGGGGAATTATGAGGATTATTTATTAAAAAATAAGCTAGCAAATGCAGAGCGAATAAAGAGAAATAACGATCTAATGCAACTGATTGTTGATCGCGTCCCAGTCTCTTTCTCACCAACAGAACAAAAAATAGTCGTTACGGAGGAAATGGCAAAAACGCTTTTAAATAATCTGGATGGTTCGACAAGGAGGCTGGATAATTTATTTAATAGGAATTATTCCAAGTTTGAACAAGAAGTGAAGAATCCCACTGAAACTGAAGCATTAGCAAGCTCGCTTGAGATTATGACGCAAGCGTCTACGTTTTTTAATTCAAATGATTATAAAAAAGCATCTGAATTATATGAAAAGGCGATTCTTCTGTACCCTAACAATGAGTTAGCATATGTACTTCTTGGGAAATGTTATGCTGAATTAGGGGATCGTGAAAAAGCCAAAAAATCATATGAAAAGGCGCTTGTTATAAACCCTCTTTACCCCGCAACATATCTAAATCTTGGAACTCTTTATTATGATGCAAGGGATACCGAAAAAGCAATCTATTACTGGAATAAAACAGTGCAAATAGATGCTGATTTTGTTTCAGCATATAAAAACTTGAGTATTCTTTATGCCGAAATGGGTGATTATAACAAACTAATAGATATTTATAAAAATATTGTTCGCATTGAACCAAATAATTTTGAGGAATATAATAAATACGGTATCGTTTGCGATAAAGTAGGCGATTCAGGCCAAGCTATTACTTGTTACAATGAATCAATTAGGCTTAACCCTAAATATGGTTTTGCATATGGAAATAGAGGCTTAGCTTATTATAACAAAAACAATCTTGATCAGGCGATAAAAGATTTTAACGAAGCAATAAAATTTAACTGTAGAACTATTTTTACGTATTTTAATCGGGGGTGTGCTTATTACTATAAAACGAAAACAGATAATGCAATCCTGGATTTTTCTGAAGCAGTTAAAATTGAAGCTAAAACAAATGAAGAAAGGCATGCTCGAGGATCTGCCGCAATATTATTAGTAGAACTTGGATCGAAAAACAGGATTCCTAAAAATATAATTGCTGATATACAGCTTATTCTGAAAGAAGAAAAGGATGAAGACTTGAAAAAGCGCGCATATGAGGCACTGAAAGAGTTAAATGTTGATATAAAATAATCACTTTGCTTTTATCTTCCTATAAGCTTATCAATGCAGCTAGTAAAGGATGCAGTCGAATTAAGCGGCAAAGCGGGACAGACCACTAATTTTGTTATTTGTTAATTAAGCCCACTTTCCCGCTTTAAGGCGGGACTTCACTGCGGTTACGCAAGGCATCATTTCTTGGGGAGTAGCGTTTCCCTGGTGACACACACCTGATTTTGTAATCAGCCTGTCAGGCTCATTCCCGGGCGCTGTTTTTCCAAATCGGCTCAAACCATACCCCCCGGGTAATATAGTTTACCTCTAAGGGGAGTATAGATTACCTGTATGGGGCATATACTTTATCTCTAAGGGGCATATAGTCTGTCTCCAAGGGGAGTATAGTTTCCCTCTATGGGGGATATAGATTATCTATTAGGGGAGTATAGTTTATATCTATGGGGCGTATGGTTTATCTATATGGGTGGTATAGTTTATATATAGGGGGCATATAGTTTACCTGTAGGGGGCGTATAGATTATCCATAAGGGGGGGATAGTTCATATCCATAGGGCATATAGATTGTATCTATGGCGGGTATAGATTATTTGTATGGGAGATACTCTTACCCTCTATGGGGTATACTGGTACCCCCGGGGGGGTATACCCCTACCCCCCACCGGGGGGTGGGCTCTTACGGCATTAGCCAAGGCGTATCCCACGGCCGTAAATACACTAAATAAGCCCATTTCAGGGTGTTCTTTACTATAAATCCTAATATAATGCATATTTAGAGGGGGGGAGAGATACCTACCCCCCTCCCCCCTAACCCCTAATATCCCTATCGCAAAGGGGTACTATCCCTGTCGCAAACGGGTACTAGGCGTATCGAAAACCTCTGCCGGGCGTATCGTAAATCCATACCCTTTTGAGAAAAACAGCGCAAAAATATTTCCGCCGCAAGTTTGTCCCGCTCCACGAAGTTTATCCTGAGTACTCGAAGGGCTTCGGGGAGTGCATAGCCTCCAGCGGTCACTAATCCTGCTCCCTATGGTCGCTGGATAAGGTGCCAGTAGACTCACTATGTTCGCACTGGCACTAATCCCGCTCCACTTCGTTACGAGGATAAGAGACAGATAACGTTATAGCCCGATTAAAATCGGGCCGTAACTAACTGTCTCTAAATTTTCTTGACATTTGCAAGAAACGGGCTATATTGGATATAGAAAGAGGTGCGAATATGTTCGGTAATAAAGGCGGAATGGATATCGGAAAGCTCCTTAAGGAGGCGGGCGGTTTCCAGAAGGAAATGGCCCGGGTCCAGGCGGAGCTGAATGAACGCGTGGTCGAGGGCACGGCCGGCGGCGGGATTGTCAAGGCCTATGTCAATGGCGGGCTGGAGCTGCTGAGCGTTAAAATCGCGCCGGAAGCCGTTAATCCAAAGGAAGTAGATATCCTTGAGGACCTGGTGACCGCGGCCACCAAGCAGGCTTTCCAGAAGGCCAATGATATGGTTAAGGAAGAGATGAAGAAGATTACACCGGCCGGTTTGCCGGGTATGTTTTGATAGATTTTTATGTCGTGTTTCCCGCTATAAGCAGCGGGATCCCGCTGCGGCGTGAAAGGAGCGATGTTATGAAGAAATTAAGTCTGCTGGCAGTTCTGGGTTTGATAGTGGCGATGACGTTCAGGGTGATGGCCGCCCCGGCCGGGACTCCTGACCCGGAATCTGAGCTGAAGAAGGCCATCAAGGACCGTAATGTCACCCAGGCCCGCAAGTCGGCCGAACAGGTGGCTAATAACAACACCGATAAGTCCTTCCAGTCGCTCCTGAGCATAGTCAAGAACCTTCAGATGGAGGATATGGAATATTACTGGGCGATTCTTAACGCCATGGCTAATTTCACCAGCGCTGATGTGGTGGTCAAGATGTCCGATTTTGTGGTCAAGAGCAAGTCGTCGCCCATAGCCAAGGATATGCTGGCCGCGCTCAAGGGCAACAAGAACAAGGAAATCCTGCCGCTCCTGGCCGCGGTGTTGCAGTCCGGCACGGATGAGATGAAACTGATGGTACTGGAACACCTGTCCGAGATTTATTTCAAGGACACGGTCAAGGTTCTGGTTGATTTTATGGCTACGCTGGATGATAAGAAGGATTCGGAATGGGTTCGCCGGGTGGCTGAGGCGCTTTCCAGCGTTACCGGCCTGGAGCGGGGCAGTTATGTCCAGAGCTGGACCTATTGGTGGAACGAGAATAAGGACAAACCGGAATCGGAAATCATAAAGCCCAAGCAGGGCTCGACATCAGAAACCGGCACGGCGGCAGACAAATTTAATTATGTAAGGAACACGGCCTTTAACCGCTTAAAACAAATGCCCAAGGACAAGATTATCGTGGTCAGTGCCTTTGATTCCTGTCCGGACGGCAAGGACCATAACTTTGACCATATCGAGGCAATCCTGGAAAAGTTCGGCATCCCGCACACCGTGGTCAAGAAGAAGGATTTTGACGTTGATACCTACAAGCTGGATGACAAGTGGTTCGTGGGCATCAACTGCAACTTCTTCAAGATGCATTGCACGGCGCCGACCTGTTTCGGTACCTCGGAAAAGGGCGACTGGCGCACGGTGCGTTGCGGCGGGCCGGAACCGCACAACCCCAAGGAAAACAGATTTAGTGATAGGACTGTCAAGAAGATTGAAGAGTTCGTTTCCAACGGCGGGTTCCTGTTCACCGAGGACGCGGTCATCGAGGAACTTTTGGAACGTGGCTTCGGCGGCGCGGTCCGGCACAGCACCTACCTGCAGGAAAAGGTGGTAAAGATTTTCCCGGCCATGGGCGCGTCAACCCATCCGTATCTCAAGGGCGTGTTTGAAAAGATTGACAAACCCGATTCTCCCGGTTTTGGGATGGGCGAAGGTATGGGGGGTATGGGAGGCATGGGCGGTATGGGTGGAATGGGCGGCATGGGTGAGGCGCCGCCTCCGGAAAAACCCAAAGGCGATACCGGCACTATGTCCGTCAAGGTCAAGTCTAGCGCCGGGAAGGCTTCCTGGAAGATAGATAATGACAGCCCGGACCTGATTGTGGCTAAGCCGGCATTGGTTACGGTTTTGATAGTTACTCCGTCCTTGAAGGGCGGCACAAAGGAAACCGGCGGCGCACCGCTGGCCGTGACTTTTGCCTATAACAGGGATGCCGGTCCGATGCAGGTTATTTCGGCCGCGGCCACCGGCGGCTCGGGCTACAGCGGCGTTCCTATGGTACTCTTAAAATCAGGCCGGGTTTTGCACGTGATGAGCCATTTCGGCAAACAGCAGTCGGGTGATGACGAGTTCCCGCTCCAGAACCTGATTGTTAACTTCTTTGTCGAGCTGAACGAGCGCAAACTGGGCGAGGCGCGCAAGAAGTAACCGTATATCCGGCAGGCGGGCCGGTTGGAGTTCCTCCTTAGGGCGAGGTTTCTACTCGCATTAGCCCCGATGATGCTTTGCTCATCGGGATAAGACCCACTAAGTCACTGTGCCTGCCGGCAGGCAGGCTCCAAGTGGCTCTAATAATCCCGCTCCACTTCGTTTCGGGGATAAATGCCACTATGTCGCTACGCTCCAAGTGGCACTAAACGATGGCTGTTTTTTATTGACGCGCCACTCCAAAATGATACCTTTATTATCTTAAAGTATGAGCCAGATTATCTACAAATTCGAAGGCGGCCAGGAAACAATCCAACTGGATAAGGATGTTATTTCCTTTGGCCGCAGTCCGGACAATACCATTTCTATCAGGAGCGAGAAGGTTTCTCGCAAACACGCCGAAATACGCAAATCTGGCGATGGTTTTGTGGTTATTGACCTGGACAGCCGCAACGGCACTTATGTCAATTCCGACAAAATCAAGGAGCATAAGCTTGAGCCGGGGGATACCGTCAAAATAGGCGATGCGATAATCATATTTGAGCGTGAAGTAACGGTTCCGGAGGCCAAGCCGCCCGAACCGGAAAAGCCGGTTGTCCAGGACCAGCCGGTTGAGGATAAAAAACCGGTTGAACCGGGAACACCGGCCGGGCCCCAGCTGATAGTCAAAAACGAGGGCCGGACGGATATTTTTCCTTTGGATAAGGATGTTATTTCCATCGGCCGGATTCCGGACAATACCATCGTGATTCGGAGCGATAAGGTTTCGCGCCGGCATGCGGAAATCAGGAAATCAGGCGATGTCTTTACGGCGGTTGACCTGGACAGCCATAACGGCATCTATGTCAACGGCGAAAAGGTTACGGAACGCCGGCTGGATATCGGCGATGAAATAGCCATCGGCGAGGCGGTCATAATTTTCGGCAAGGAACTGGAGCACAAGCCTTGGTCCGGTGGCATGGGATTTCGTCCGCTGGGCGCTGAGGAGTTCGTCAGTAAATCACCAAAGAGCTTGGCCGGCGCGGTCGGCGCGGTGGCCGTGGTGCTTTTGGCAGTCGCGGCTTTTATCTATTTCTACGCCGGCAAATCAGGCGGTGGCAATACTATCGCTCAGAATCTGCTCGGGCGCAATGCTTCATTTGAAATAATCCGGACTAATTCAACCGAGCCGCTGGACTGGACAATTCCGGAAGAATATAAGAATTGCGTGAAAGTAACCAATACCGAGAAACAATCCGGCGACAAATCGCTGGTGCTGGAAAAGACCGTACAGGATAAGGATATCTACTGCGAGGTCACTTATGACGCTGCCATCAAAGGCGGTAAGTCCGGATACGTTTTTGGAGGGTATATCAAATCTGATTCATTCAGTAAGTCATTTGCCGGGTTTAAGATATCCTGGTTTAAGGAAGGCGAGGTTATGCCTTTTGCCGAGAATTTTACGGAGTTGATATACAGCCCCGGCCAGTGGCAATCTCTTGTGGCTACGGCTATGCCGCCGGTACAGGCTGTCTTCGGGCGGTTTTCTTGCGTGGCGGTGGACAAATTCGCCAAGGTTTATTTCGACAGCGTTTTCGTGAATAAGAATTCTGAATTGGTGTCGGCCCCGACCCGGTACGAAATCGGCGACCCAGATATGAAATTATCGGTTCAGCCTAACGGCATCTGGAGGTTGGAGCAGAAGGCATATCCGATGTTGATGCAGGGTGAATTAATTATCGAAAGCAACGGCATTGCGACGCGTCAGGGGTTTAGCGGTAACGGTAAAGTTGTGGCTTCCGAGCCGGGCGGCATAAAACTGGAATCTCAGATGGTCCATCCGGAAACGCTTAATTGGGTCAAAATCCAGGAGGAGCTGGACATCCTGCCGGCATTGGCCATTAATTATTCCGCGGAGAACGCCCGGGCATCGGCCGGAACCACGGTTTCGGTGGCTTTCCAGATTCCGCTTACCAAAGTCCGGCAGAATGTTCGCTTGATGTCGGCCAGCCAGCTTCGGGAGAAATCCTATTTTGACAGTATCGATGAGCCGGATATCATAGAGCTTAACCTTGACTTGCCGGACCGGGTGGTGGTAATTAAGTATACCAAACCGGTTAGGATACGGACCGTTAAGCGTTCGGAGACGATGGAGTTTATTCAGACTTTCCCGGTTGATATAACAGCGTTGGGACTGGAATTCAGCCAGCGGCCGCTGTTGGGCGATTTGACCGCTACCGCTGAGGATGAGCTTAAGAAAGCCGCGGAGATGACCCGACAGGGACAATCCGGAAAGGCGATAGAGATATATAATAACATCATGCGCCAGGTGGACAAGAAGCATGATTTGTATCAGCGCGCCGTGAACGAGATGTCGGCATTAGAAGTTAACGCGGAAAATGAAATTAAGGATATTACTGAGGAGGTTCATTTTGCCCATATTTTAAGTGATAATAAAATGTATATGGATGCTTTTGCCAGATCCAGGCAGTTGGCCAAAACGTATAAGAACACCAGATACGAACAGGATGCCCAGAAACTGTCCGAACAGATAGAATCAGAGACCAAGGAGAGAGAGAATACCCAGTCAGAATCTGGCGCCAGGAAAATACTGGCTGTCGCGGACAACTGCCGAAAAGAAAAGAACACCGATTCAGCCGCTTGGTTGTATGCGCGGGTGATAGAGCGATACCCTGGGAGCGGCGAAGCTGAAGAGGCTCGCCAGAAAATAGCGGAAATAAATAATCCGCCCAAATAAAATAATATGTGGACCGGAATAGACATAAGTAACTCGGCAATTAAGGTAGTTCAGGTGAACCGCCGGCTGAATGGCAGCTATGAAGTAACCGGTGCGGCTCGGGTGAAATTCCAGATGCCTGAGGATGAGTCGCGTTTTTCCCAGGTTATCGGCATGGCGCTGGCTCAGATATTTAATGAAACCGGATTGATGCCTGACAACTGCGTTCTGGGCGTTACCGGCAAAGAGATTAATTTACGGGTTACCCATATTCCGCCCACTCCGAGCCGGGCCAGATTACAAAAGATGATGGAATACGAAGTCATGCAGATTGCCGGTAAAAGCAGTGAAAATGTTTATTCCGACTACGCCGAGATGACGTTGCTGGGTAAGACCTATCCCGAGGTTCCGGTGATGGTCGGATTGGCCAAGAATACTTATATCGATGACCGGATAAGGCCGTTGCGTGAGCGTGGTGCTAACCTCAGAAATATCTGCCCGAGGGCCATTGGTTTATCCAATGCGCTCAGGGCCAGTCAGATGCTTAAGCCGGCGGAAATCGCACTGCTGGTTGATGTTGATAAGGAAAACAGCGAGATTATCATTCAGCAGGGTGAGCATCTTATCTTTGCCCGCAATCTGGGCGGTGGAACCGAACAAATCGAGCCGCTTATCAGTTCAGCCGTTTCATTCGCCAAAACGCAGTTGAAGCTTGATTCTTTGGTCATCGACAGGTTCCTGTTATCAGGTGATGTGGATAAAAATGCTTTTGACAGCCTGTTGGCGTCGCTTAACATGAAATTTGAGGTTTTTGAGCCGTCTAACGAAATGGCCATGAGCGGATTAAAAGTAGAGGCCCGGGACAGGTTGGCTAAAACACCCAATGATATGGCGATTGCGCTGGGGTTAGCTATGTCCGGTTATCTGCCGCACAAGGGACAGATTTCGTTCTTGCCTCCTGATATCAAGAAGAAAATAAACCTTTACCAGATACGCTTGCCGTTGATCGGGGCAGCGGTGATATTTGCGGCGGCTATGATTATGTTGGCGCTGAATAACTGGCAGGAATCCGGGCAGGAGCGCAGCAAACTGAACAAACTGGAATCCCAGAAGAAGTTTTATGTCCAGCAAGCTGAACAGTTCAAGAAGCTTGAAACCAAAAAGAATAACCTCAGGGTTCAGTATGAAAAACTTAATCAATTGCAGGAGCGGGGCGCTTTCTTTTATGAGACGATTAATATGCTTAGGCAGTTGCCTGATACGGCTTGGATAAAAGACCTTAGTTTTACGGTAGTGCCGCCTAGTCCCAAGGACAAGAATCCCAGTGAATCTAAAGTAACGGTAATTCGGGGGTATCTGGAGGACGATAGCCCGTCTTCGCTGGAGAATCTTAAGAATTTTGTGGCCGGACTGAACCAGGGCGCTACTGGAAGCAAGGCTTCTCTGGAAAAATTGAACAAACCTGATGTGGTGATGCCTCAGGGCAAGATGGAATTTGAAATAACCATAAAATAATATGCAGTTAATAGAGCGTTACAAAAGTGCGTTTACATGGAGCGGACTGATAATCGGCTTGATAGCCGTATTGTACCTGGTTACCGTGCCGTTTTCGGCCAGCACCGATAACCTGAAAAAACGACAGCTGGATATAGCTCGCGAGATAGAAAAGAACCTGTCCGCAGGCGTTTATCGTGACGAAAAGAATGTTCAGGTTTTGTCCGAAGAGATTAAATACGTTGAAGCCAAGCTGGCTCAAATCAAAGGGCAGGTGAATTTTAAATCCGGTTTGGAATACCAGTTGCCGGCCGCCAAGCAGGAATGGTTGATTACACTGCAGGCTAAAGCCAGGGCGCTTCAGAAGAAGATGGAAAAAATTGCCGCTGATAAAGGCGTGCAGATACCGAATTCAATTGAAATCCCTTCGGATATTCAGTCGGATGCCATACCATTGTATTTCGAGAAGCTGGATATGATGGAACAACTTATGAATTATGCGATTGAAAGCGACGTTGATGAGGTGGCGGCTATCGGTTTGAGCGCGGTGCTCAGCGACTTCGGGTCGACTAGTTCCGGCGGGAAACCGGTCAATCCGGCAGACGCCGCTAATATAGTGTCGATAAAGGTGTCTGGCAGTTTTAAATCAATAAGTAAATTTATTTACAGATTAACCAGTGCGACACGTTTGCTCTGCCTGGAAAAAGCCGTATTGGAAACTGCCAAGCCTGAACTGGATAAAGTTACCATAACCATAGCCGTTAGCGCAGTTAAGGTGAAAGATGATAATCAGACTAAATAGAGAGAAAAAACTTTTAGTAGTTTCGGTGCTTATCCTGATTGGCGCATTGCTCTGGAATTCACTCAAGCCCAAGCCGGTTGTTCAGGATGATGTTGCGGTTCAGGGTCGGGCTAAGGGGTATTTTTCGTCCGAACTCAAAACAACCGGAGTATCCAGGAATTATAACACCATTCAGGCCGGCCGGCCGTCGCCTTTCAAAGTTTCATCATCCAAAGAAGATGTTAAGATAGACCTGCCCTTGCCGGAAATTATCATTAAATCGCCGGTGCTAACGGTGTTGGCCCCGTTACCCGGGCCGCCTTATGACACGGATAAGTTTTTCCGGCTATCAGCCGCTATTTCCAAGGCGGCTGGCTTAGTAATGCCTGATACCGCGAAACTGCCAAAGATGGAAACTTTGGAGGAGATCTTTGGTAACATCGCCCCGATAGAGGAGGAACTGCCGCCTAAAATAGACCCGGATTATCGCGAGGATGATGTGTTGGTATTGGGGTCGGGTGAGAAGGTCTATGGTCGAATAGTTAAACAAACAAAGGACACGGTTATTTTTACCCCCAGGAATTTCAAACAGTCTATCGAATACAACAGGGCTGATATCCGTGATGTCAAGCCCTATCAAACTATTCGCGAACAGTATCAGGAGCAGGTTAAGAACACCCCGGATAGTAATGCGGATGGCCAGTGGCGCTTGGCGTTGTGGTGTTTTGAGAAAAATATGGATGTTGAAGCGGTTAAGGCTTTGCAGAATGCCATTAATGCCGCTAATGCTGAAATTAAATATTATCTGCGATTGGCCGAATATTATGCGGCTCAGATGGATACGGATAAGGAATTATCAGTTTACCAACAGGGGCTTAAGTCGCTGGCTGTAAACAAGGAGATTTTCTACGAAAGATTGGGTGATTTGTCTGAACGCATGGGGCTGCAGATAGAGGCTCTGGCTCATTATGAAACGGCTATTAAAATACATCCGCATTACGTGCCGGCCTGGTTGAAGCTGGGCGATTTGCAGCTGGCCAGGGGCGATTATGAGCAGGCCGGGAGCTGTTACCAGCGTGTTCAGGAGATAAGCCCTAATGAACCGGTGTTGCCGCAGAAAATAGGCATACTTGAATTCCGGCGTAATAATCTTAATAAAGCAAAGGAATTGCTGGAAAAACAGGTTGTTTCGGCCAATATTCTCGGCATTATCGCTGTGCTTTCGTCTGATTACGTCTCTGCCGTTAAATACTTTGAGGACTCCATCAGGAATTCACTTGAAGACCGGGCGCTGGCGTTGACGAACCTGGCTTATCTTTATATGGTTTCCGGAAATAGCAAAGAAGCGGAATTATTGTTTAGCGAGGCTGCCAAGCAGGACCCGGCCAGCGTTGCCCCGATTATCGGATTAGGTTATCTTAAATGGATGAATAAGGATACCGAAGGCGCTTTGTCCCAGTTTAACCTGGCGATAAAGACTATGCCCAGCGATTTCTTTGCCTATTATTCGCGGGGTCAGTTGTATTTTTACATACGTAATGATGAAATGGCCAGGAAGGATTTCACTTATTGCTTGGAATCCAACCCGTCGTTCCCGGGAACGCTTTACTATCTGGCTTCGATATCTTATGAAGAAAAACGTTTTATGGACGCGGTGGACTATTACCGGATATATATCAAGAATAATCCGGTACCTATGGCTCAGGATCAGGCTAACCTGGGCATTGCTTACGCGGCCAGCGGCCAGTTTGATAAGGCGGTCAGCGTCCTTAATCAAGCATTAGCCATAAAACAGGATTACATCCCGGCATTGAGTGCGTTGGCTTATATAGAGTTTGCGAACAACAACGCCAAGAAGGCTATTGAGATCCTTGAAGAAGCGCTTAAGCTCGATTCCGAAGACGATTACAGCAAGCGCATTTATAATATGATTAAGAGGGCCTCGACATTGGTTATTTGGATTGATGATTTTAAGAGGCCTGACGGAACCAACATCGGCAGGGGATGGACCGAGAACGAAAAATACGGTATTGAAGTTTCCATTGCCGGGCAACGTTGCGTTTTTTCAGGCAAGCAGTCAGTAACCGACAAGGGTATTACTTCACTTGAAATGCTTAAGAACAGGGTGGCTTTTGTCCGGATTGAGGTTGAATTTGAATCACAGAAGGATAAATCCGAAAAAGTAATTGGTTTTTATATTGCTGACCAGACAAAACGCGGGATGCTTTTTATCGCCAACGTCAATAATAAATTATGCTACGGCATTTCTCGCAAGGCCGATACCCCGCCGGTTGAATGGAAAGCGCTTAAGGATACGCAGATGGTCACTAACAGCTACAAGATTGCTCTGGAAAAGATTATGACTATGGTTGGTCGTAGAGAGGTGGAGGAATTTGAATGCTCGTATAATAACGAATCCGTGGATATCATCCCGGCCAAAGACCTGGATTTCTTGAGGTCAAATAACCAGTCGCTGGTTATCGGCGTGTTCGGATACTCTCCGCTCAATAAAAAATGGGAATTTGCGGCCAGAAATATTAATATGTTTGAAACGAAGGCGAAATGAAAAGAACGAGTGGTTTTACATTAATAGAAATGTTGGTGGTTATTGCAATAATAGGCATCCTGGCCGGATTGCTTTTGCCGGGGCTTATGAAGAGCAAGGCGCAGGCCCTGCGTAGCACCAGCAAGGCCGAGATTGCTCAGGTTAAAGGCGCGTTGGAACAATACTACGCCAATTTTGGAGATTACCCGCCGACTTGTTTGAATGATATCCTGCCCCAACCTATGGTGGATGGGGTCAATGCCGGAATTGAGTCATTGGTTGCCTGCCTGGCTTCCCGGCAGAAAGGCGGACCGTTTTTGAGAGACTGGCCGGAAAAGCGGTATACTAATACGGATAATGACGGTGCCGGTAGTAACCTGACCGATTGGTGGTTCGGCGATAACCAGCTCAGGGAGATTGCCGACCCCTGGAACAATCCTTACATCTATTTTAACGCTAGGGATTATGATACCGCCGGGCAATACTCTTCCTATGTAAAAATGGATGGTATCGATGTGACCTGTGCGCCCGGATTTAATAGTAATACCTCTGCTTTCTGCGCGCCGAACTCATTTCAAATATTATCCATTGGGCCGGATGAAGAAAGCGGGACTGAAGATGATGTTAACAGTTGGGATTAAAAAAGGCTTCACCTTGGTAGAACTATTGGTGGTATTCTCCATAATCGCTGTTATCGGCGGTATGGGGTTGGCCGTCTGGTCTCATTCCGGCAAACAGGTTGGTTTCCAGGCCCAGCGTGGGGAAATCGCATCTATGATTCAACTGGCTCAGAGTACGGCGCGTATAGAAAAGCGCAGCGTGAGCATAACAGTCGACCCAGCCGTGAAAGAGGTCTATTATATCGCTAAAAGGGTTTTTGGATTATGGCATTTTGAGGATTATTCCTCGGAGACGAATTCCACTACCGGCGCACTTAATCTGGCTAATCAGTTTAATGGTTCGGTTAGTATAGTCAGGGATGGTTATGTGGGCGGTGGTCTTTTTTTAGAATACCGGGCTGATAGTTCATCCTGGTGCCAGATAGATAGAATTCCTCTTTTAAACAGGGCGGACGGACTTATGGTTGAGGTGGCTATATATCCAATGGTGATAACGCCTTCAGACCGGACCATCCTGGAAAAATCCGGAGAATTTAACCTGATGCTGGCCGCCGGTGATTTTATAAGCCTGAGTTTTGGCCAGTCAACCATAAGCACCACTTGGAATTCCATACCTTATGACCGGTGGTCAGTATTAAAATTCATGTTTGAGCCGGATGTTTACGGCACAGCTCAGTCAAATGGCAAGCTATCGCTTTACGTTAATAACCAGCTGATGGAGGAAATTTCCGGTATTGCCAAGGCGGACGGAGGTGATGCGCCTATAATAATCGGCAGCAAGGAAAATGGAGTTTCATTTTTTGGGATAGTTGATGAACTTAAATTCAGCGGTTTGGCTAAATCCGAGGCGATTAAACTTGATCCGGTAGATACAACCGTAGATGTGGTAATGCCGGACGGTAGATCCGCGGCATTGACTCAGCCGCTCACCCTGATTATTAATAAGGACGGAACGTTGACCGGCGGCGCGGTTAAACTTAGGTTTACTTCCAATGGCGTGCATGACAGCTTTGAGGTGGCCGTCAGATGATAATAAGATTCGGATTAAAGCATAGCCTGGCGCTTTCAGCGCTTATTCATCTGGTGGCGCTCGGGATAATTCTGCTGTCAGCCCCGGACCGCAGGGATTATCTGGTAGTTTCCGGAGCTCGTAATACCCCTGATTTTAGCGTAATGATTCAGCCGAATCAGTCTCCCGAAAATGTAGTCCGACAGCTGGATGATGCGGTGGCCATAGAGAATCAGAGCCTTTCGCCTCGGGAATCATTTTCGTCAGACGCCATTGCGATTAAGGCACCGGTTTCATACAAGCGTATTAAGATGCTTAATGAAATAATCGTAAGTACTTTTGCCAAACCGCTTCCGGACAGCATTAAAAATAATCCACCGGTTTATCCCTATGCGGCTCAGAAGGAAAACCAGGAGGGCGTGGTGATACTGCTGGTTGATGTTGGGCCGGGCGGTGAAGTATTCCGGATTGAAGTTATCCAGTCATCTGGTTATGCCCTATTGGATCGGTCCGCCCAGGAATCCGTTAATAAGTGGCGGTTTGCTCCAGCTAAAAAGAACGGCAAGCCGGTCTACGCTCAGGTTCGGATACCCGTTCGGTTCCGCCTGATAGAAAGCCAATGACTATAATTTATACACCTCAAAATATTTGACTTGCCTTGACTATTTGCTATAAGAAAGAAATTGTGCGCCTTTAGCTCAGCTGGTAGAGCAGCTGACTCTTAATCAGCGGGCCGTAGGTTCGAATCCTACAAGGCGCATTTTTTTACAGATGTCGGACGTGGTGTGCTGAAAAATAGGCGCCTGTTCGTTCTTAGTAATTTGATTCGTGATTTGGGATAAATAATTTTATTTTCACATTGGGCGCGGTTGTGGATAAAGGTTTAGTCTAGTAATATTTCCGCCCCCGTAGCTCAAATGGATAGAGCAACGGATTTCTAATCCGTAGGTTGCAGGTTCGACTCCTGCCGGGGGTAGACCTAATATGTCGGCCTCGCGCCGTTATCCCGCTAAGGCGGAATAACGGGGCGAGTGGCGGAATTATCAGGCCGCGTCCCGCCGTCTGCGCGGGTGGTGGAATTGGCAGACACGTAGGATTTAGGATCCTATGCCGAAAGGCATTGCGGGTTCGACTCCCGCCCTGCGCAGATGCGGGATTCGGGTGGGGTGGAGGTTCGAGTTCTCTCTTGCCCATGTAACGGATTTACATTGTTTATTGAAAGGAGCATAATATGGGTTTAACTTACAAGCCATCAAAGACGTGCCGCAGGCGGAAACACGGTTTTAGGGCTAGGATGAAAACTAAGGGCGGACGCAAGGTTCTGGCTCGTCGGCGAGCCAGAGGTTGCTGGAAACTGTCCGTCAGCGAGGAGCCTCAACTCAAACGAAGGTGAAAATGAGCCAGAGTTTTGTTGCCTTTGATCTGGAAACCACCGGTCTCTATCCGATCAAGGATAAAATCGTGGAGATAGGGGCGGTCAGGTTTAACGGTGATAAAACTATAGATACATTCCAATCGCTGGTTAACCCGGGGATTTCCATACCGGAAGAGGTTATTGCCATTCACGGCATCACCAACGAAATGGTTCGGAACGCACCATTTGAAAAGGATGCCGTTGAAATCTTCCTTGATTTTATCAAGTCTGACATTTTACTGGCTCATAATGCTCCCTTTGACGCCGGATTTATTATGGCCGCGGTTGCTCAATACAAGATAAGTGTTCCCCGAAACAGCCTTGTTGATACTTGCGAGCTGGCTAAGAAATTCATCAAGGGCGTTAAGAATTACAAGCTGAGTACGCTCGGTGAATATTTGAATATCAAAGATACCCGTTACCACAGGGCCATGGCCGATGCCGTAGCCGGGATGGAGGTTTTTCGGGCTGTTATTAGGAATCTGCCCAAAGATACGCCGGCGGATAGTATACCGTTCCGTACCGGGCAGAGCCTGAAACTGGATGATTTCGTATTTGATAATATTGATTTGGATCCTGATAAACTTCTTTTGAAGGATGCCGTAAAAGAAGGGTTTGACGTTTGTATCGAATACCGGAATGGTAATGGCGAATATTCAAAACGCCAGGTTTCGCCGTTTAACCTGTATTGTTTTCGCGGTAAGGGTTACCTGGCAGCTTTCTGCCGTCAGGCCCAAGAGCCAAGGCAGTTTCGCGTGGATCGTTTGGTGTCAGTGTCTAAAATCGGATAAGAGGCGGTTTCGTTTTATTTGGTTGAGAAATCACCGGTAATATGTTTTGGATATGCATAGCGCTAGAATTGTTTCGATATTTTCATCAATTCAGGGTGAAGGGGTATTTGCCGGAAGACCGCAACTGTTTATCCGCCTAGCCGGGTGCAATATTAGATGCGAGTATTGCGACACGCCCGAATCGTTGAAACCGGTTAAGTCAGCCCGGATTGAGGCCAATCCTTTTTCTGGTAAGGAACGGGAAAATTCCAACCCGATAACATCTGCTGTGATTGTCAGAAAACTGCTTAATCAGATAAAGTTATTCTCGGATTATCACGCTTTGTCTGTAACCGGAGGCGAACCGTTGCTTGAGACGAAATTTCTTAAGGAGGTTTTACCGGCTGTGCGTCGGGAATTGCCGGTCTTACTGGAAACCAACGGCTTGTTGCCTGAACGTCTAAAGGAACTAATAAAGTTAGTAGATATTATTTCTATGGATATTAAGATGCCTTCGGACATCGGCCGGAAAATAAACTGGCAATCGGTGTACCAGTTTCTTAAGATTTCATCAATAAAACCGGATACATACGTTAAGGTGGTTTTGACCGACAAAACCGACCGAAACGAGTTGCTGGTAGCCCGAAGCGTTATTCATAGAGTTGGCAAGGATATTCCGCTGGTGCTCCAGCCGGTTAGCCGGCTCAATTATCACCGTGGATTCAAGTGCCCGTCAAATGAGAAGACAATGAGCGTTTATCGGTTGATGAAGGAAAGATTAAACGATGTGCGCATCATACCCCAGATACATCGATTGATGCACTGGAAATAGCGGGATTGTGTTTTATGGTAATGCTTTGCCCGAGGTGTGCTTATCCCAATCAACCTTACATATTGAAATGCCAGCGGTGCAATTCCCAACTCCGTTCTGAGGAAGAAGCCAAGCATAATAATGAGGAGTGGGTTATCCTGCCGGAAAAAATCAGGATTGAGTTTGAGGATAATTATAAATTAGCTCAGGAGCATTCCAGACGGATAATGGCTTTTTCATTCAGGAAGAAGTTTAAGTATGTTTTGATGGGCGGGATTATGCTGGGCGTGGTTGGTTTTCTGAATTGGTTTGTCAGGTTTTTAACGATGTCTGATATATTAGATTCAGTAGGGGGCATATTGTTTTTTATTTCTCCTGAAATAATCGCGGGTGGGATTGCCGGATTCCTGTTAATAAAAAGCCGGGGTGGGCCTCACAAAGGAATGATTTTATTTATCAGCGCTTTTATTGCTTCGGCTGTTGTTAAATACCTGCTTAATTGGGTTGATATGCCTTTTACCGATCCGTTTGGAACTATTGAATTCCTGTATCTGAGCTTAGTGGTGCTTTGTTTGGGGTATTTGATGGGGCAACACATCTATATTAAATATTTCGCCTGAGGGTGGTGCCTCAAACCAGCTGGGTTTATTTAGTCGTGAATTCTTCCTGTCTGATGCCGGCGTTGCCGTCCGCGTCGATGACTCTGAGTGCAACCACATGCGTGCCAGGTGCGATGCCTTTGATTTGGAACGAGAACTTCTCCGTCCGGTTATCGAACATATTATCCAACGGAAAAACCGTTTCCCAGGGCCGGCCGTCCAATGAATATTCAATCCGGGCGATATAATTAAAGTTGTCTTCAACCTCGCCGGAGAATTCGTTATCCTTGATAACCAGATTTTTTACCGTTGGTTTGGTATTGTCCACGACAACAAGCTTTGAGGTTTTGCTGTCGGTCAGACTGCGGGATTCCGGGTTATTGCGCTCGTCGGTAGCCTTGACCTTGATGAAATATTTTCCGTCATCTGTGGATTCGGTATTCCAGATATATTCCGGCGTTACAATTAAATCATCCTGGTTCAACAGTACCCACTGGGTTTGGTTTTCTTTACGGTAATAAATCTGGTAGCCGAGCGGGTCGTTGTCCGGGTCATAAGCCTGGTAGATAATCTTTCGGGCGAATATCCGCTGAGGCATAAAAGGCGATGCCTGCTGTCCTTCCAGCGGCTTTTTGACAGCTTCTATCCGAAGATCGTTGATTCTGGGTTGCTGGTTGGCAACCAGATAGGCTATTGAAACTTTGGACAAGTAAGCATCCTTTGTATTAAGGGCTGACCGGACCTGGATATACCGGCCGGGGTTGATGTTAATCTTGCCCGGAGCGGTTATTTCGCTTGACCAGGATGACCAGGTATCATCAGGCTTATTGGTATTGCCGGTCCGGACCGATAGAGTGATATCTTTGGTATTTTCCCAAGAGATATTTCCCCATTCGGCTGCAAACTTGGCGTCGAATACCTCTGAAGTATAAGTGCCGGTGGTCGCCTCGGCAGCCGGGTAAAGATAAATCCCGCCCGCGCCGCCCGCTGCCAGGGCTTTTAGCTCATTAGCCTGGTCAGTGATCAGGGCCATAATATTGCTGGCGTCCAGGTCGTAGGGTATGGCGAAGCTGGCGTCCGGCATAATCTGGAAAATCTTACCGCTGTTATCGGTAGAAGCCAGAAGGTGTTCTTTTTTGTCAGATTGGAAGTATTTCAGGTCAGTCAGGTAAGACTTATCAAAGCGGACCAATTCCCTGACTTTATTATCCGTGGTAAAGATAAAAACAGATGACTGGACCGGCGGCTTCTCCCGGGGCGGTGGCGGCGGGGCTGAAATAGGCATGGGCGCTTCTGTTTTCTTGGCTTCCTCAGCCGATGATTTTACCGCGCCCAGAAATTCCTGGGGCATCATCTTAATGCCGCTGTTTATTGCCAGGTAAACGACCTTGTTGTCGGCCGCCAGGGCGATAGACTTTATTTCATTGTCCCCGAAATCATAAAGCAATTCCGCTTTTTTCTCGGGGCTGGTTTTCATCCGGTAGAGCATAGCCGGGTAGCTGGTTGCGAAATACAGGGTATTATCCCGGTCAAAAGCCAGGCACATGATATGCAATCCTTTTTTGGCTTCGTAAAATGTCTCGAACTTGCCGTCCGGCGCGATTTTGTATATATTAGGCACCGGCCCGGTTGAGGCGTAAAGCGACTTGTCGTCAGGTCCGAAGCTCAGCTTCCAGACGTAAGCGATTGGCAGCTGGCAGAATATGCCGCCCTTGCCGTCACGGTTGACTTTGTATATCCGGCCGTTCGGAATGGTCGCGAAAAAAAGCTCGTTATCCGATGAAATTGCCATTGAGGTTACCAGCGTTTCGGTTGTGGTGAAGAATTCTTCCAGCTTGTTTTCCTTTTCGGACAGCTTGTAGATTTTACCGCTGGCCGAGCCAAAATAATAAGTGTCTTTCTTGTCCGCCACGCCGGTCCAGAGCGTTAGTTCGTTGTTGGGCGCCGCTATCTTGACAGGTTGTCGGCCCAAGGCTACTTCGCCGGCCGGGGTCATTAGGGTGTTCTCAAAATCGCCCTTGGCTATCTCAACCTTGTTGTTGAGATCCCAGTATGTGGTATTGACCGCCAATGCTATCGGAGTGAAAATAGTCAAACATAATATAGCGAATATGAATCTGTGGCTCATTTTTTTCTCACTTTCAATCTGACTGAATCAGAACCTTTTAATATATATTCCGTTTCCGTGAATATCTTCAAGGCGTTGTTAATGAGTTCATACCGGTCGTTAACGCTGGCCAGAGAAGCTTGATTATGGCTTTTGACGTTAACCGGCTCGCGTGATTGGTTGATAATCGAGCTCAAGACCGAGTTAGGCAGGTCTTTCAGGGATTTGCCGTTATAAAGCAGGTTGGTTGACCTGATGGGAATAACAGTTATCAGGGTATTCGATTCGTATAATGACTTAAGAAAATAAATCATCTCTTTGATGCTGGTCGGAGTGGGCAGTTCTGGCATGACATTATCTCCGGAGGTAATCTCTATATTCAGGTCCTGGTTTTCCATGTCATCCGGGATGACGAATTGGACGGTCCTGATGACCTCCGGTTTCTTGTCAGGTTTAAGCGCTACAAAAAGCTTGACCAATTCGCCCGGTTTAACCTCATCTTTTTCCAGCCAGGTATTCCTTATGAATGCGGTCCGGTCTTCGTTAATCACCTTTAGGTCAACCGCTATATTTTCCAGTTTGATATCTTTGTAAGGGTTATTCCAGAGCGGTCCGAGCAGGTCGTAGAATAAATCTCCCAGTACCGGCGAGGTCACTCCGTAAGAACTGGCCAGGTGGCGCGTGAAGGTTATCGGTTCGTAATCTTTTATTTTCATGGTTACGATTGATTCCACCGTAGTTCGTCCTTCGTTAGGCTCGCTTACGGTTATGGCGCTGGCAATGGCGTATCTCAGGATAAACGGGGTTATATCCTTGTGGTGGACGATTTCCATATTGAAATCATTCTTGACGCCGGTTTTGAGATTGGCGATTTTGATGCTTAACGGGAACATAGGGGTTTTCTTGCCCATAACGCCGGCCACGCAGAACTGGCGGTCCTGGGTGATAGATCCTATTTCCTGCGTTCCGGCGCCTAATTTGAATGACAATGACTGGCGCGGTATCGTGCCGAAGATATATGCTTTGCACATGGGCAAGAGCGTCTCGCCCACCAGGTCCATATAATGCCCGAAGGCCGTCAGCCGATTGCCTTCGACGTAAGTGACCGTGCCTATGCCGGTCAAATCCAGGTCGCCCCGGGCCATTGGGATTCCCAGCGCGCTGCCCGGTTCAATCGGTCCGGGCACGTCGTAATCGGTGCCCGCGCCGCCGGATTGTATCGGATAAAGGTTGAATTGCTTTAAATCCTGTTCGAAATATTTCATCAGCTTGGGATGCAGTCCGGCCACGAACAGCGGCGTCATCAGCGGTCTGAGCGCGCCCGAATCGCTGTTCTGGGCGTCAATGTTGTTTTTGGGTTTATTATCAGACCGGGCCATTAGCGTATCGGGTTCGGAATCAATCCGCGATTCCTTTTCCAGCGGTTTGTTCATCTCTTCTATCATATATTCGATAGGCGTAACCCCGCCCAGCGGTTCCTTGCTGTAGCCCCAGCCGAATGCCAGAGCGCCGACCAGCCGGCCTTCAGGTTCGTTTATTTCATCGACCACCAGGTAGACCGGGCTGCCGCTCATTCCCTGGATGATGCCGGCATTATCGGTGATATGATGGTTGACCCGGACCAGGATGGCGTCGTGCTTGGGCGTGGTGTTTTTAAGGATGCCGAAAACCTCGACCCCGAATCTTTCGATTCGGCTGCCTTCAAATACGGTTTTACCGTAACCTTTCATGCCGATGCGGACATCGGCCACCTTCATTATCCGCGGGGGAGTTATCGGGCCGAATTGTTCCGGAATAGCTTCTTTGGCCGGCTTGTCGATTATTGGTTTGTCACCTTCGGAAAATCCCAGAGAGGGCAGTGTCAGCAGGAATGTAAGAAACATTCCCATGATACCCAGGTCGGATTTTTTATATGCCATAAGTCCCTGACAATACTTACATTATATTGGGCTGTCAAGAAATAGATATTCCCGGCAAGCACAAAATTATTGACATCAATGACGGATTTATGCAATATCCAACAGAACGGAGGAACGCATATGGCTGATATTCACGAACTTGACATTCAACTGAAGAAAATACCGACGGCATACAGCCATACGATGGGCATACTGGTGGGCGGCGGCCCGGCGCCGGGCATAAACGGCGTCATCAGCGCCGCGGCTATCGAGTCCATCAAGCACGGCTGGCAGGTCACCGGTATTATGGACGGCTTTCGCTGGCTATCAGGCACGGGTGAGGTGCCGACCATGCCGCTGGCCATCAGCGATATATCACGCATTCACCAGCGGGGCGGTTCAATCTTAAGAACCTCCAGGGAAAACCCGACCAGCGACCCTAAAAAGGTCAGGAACGTGGTTGATAACCTGCTCAAACTCAAAATCGACCGTCTTATCACTATAGGAGGCGATGATACCGCATACACGGCCAGCGTTATAGAAAGCCAGGCTAAAGGGCGCATCTATATCGTTCACGTGCCCAAGACCATTGATAACGATTTACCTCTGCCGGACAGCAAATCATCATTCGGGTTCCATACGGCCCGGCATTACGGAGTGGAAATTGTCCAGAACATAATGGAGGACGCTGTCACCACCAACCGCTGGTATTTTATCGTGACTATGGGTCGCAAAGCCGGCCATCTGGCCTTGGGTATCGGCAAATCATCCGGCGCTACCCTGACCGTTATCGCCGAGGAATTCAGCAGGGACAAGGTTATCAAAGTGTCGCAGATATGCGATATCCTCGAAGGCGCCATCGTTAAGCGCCTGGCTATGGGTAAGTCGCACGGCGTGGCCATCCTGTCGGAAGGCATTGCCGAGCGGTTTGACCCGGCTGAGCGCGAACTGATAGACAAGGCCGAAAAAGACGAGCACGGCAATATCCGTCTGGCCGAAATAGATTTAGGCAAATACCTCAAGAACGAGGTCCGCAAACGCCTTGAAGCGCGTAATATAAAGCTGACTATCGTCGATAAGGACATCGGTTACGAGCTCCGTTGCGCGCCGCCCATACCGTTCGACTCAGAATATACCCGGGACCTGGGTTATGGCGCCAGCAAACTTCTTCAGGATGGTGTCACCGGCGCTATGGTCAGCCTGCAGGGCGGCCGGATTGTCCCGATATATTTCCCTGATATAATGGACACGGTTACCGGTAAGACCAAAATACGTTACGTCAACCCCAAGACCGAATCATACGCCGTGGCCCGAGCCTATATGATACGGCTGGAGCGGTCAGACTTCGAGGACCCTGAACAGCTGGAACAGATAGTCAAAGCGTCCAATCTCACGTCCGGAGAATTCATCAAGCGTTTCGGTTGGATTAAAGACGTCTAATAATTAAACGATATTTAAGGAGGTATTATATGAAAAGGCAAGTAATTACTTGGGGATGGGCTTTTGGTTTATCAATAATATTGTTGGGTTGCGGTACAAAAACTGATGTCATCAAGTTGGGCGTGGCCGGCCCGTTAACCGGTGACCAGGCCAAGTTGGGCACCGACGTGCTTAACGGCGCCACGTTGGCCGTTGAGGAATGGAACGCCAAAGGCGGCGTCCTGGGCAAGAAAGTCGTCATCGTTTCCCGCGACGACATGGCCCAGGAACAGCAGGCCCAGTCGGTGGCCAAAGAACTGGCCGGCGAAGGTGTCGTCGGCGTGGTCGGGCATTTCAACAGCGGCTGCACCATACCGGCTTCGGTGGTTTATCACGATTCCAATATCCCCATGATTACCCCGTCCTCGACCAATCCTTACGTAACCGACCGTAATTTCGCCAATATTTTCCGGGTCTGCGGCCGTGACGACCAGCAGGGCAAAGTCTCGGCTGATTACGCGATAGGCACGTTGAAAGTCAAGAAGGTGGCCATCCTGCACGACAAGACCCAATACGGCCAGGGGCTGGCCGATGAGTTCAAGAAAGCGCTGGGCACAAACGCCGAAGTCGTTTATTACGGCGGGTTCCCCAAGGAAGAGCTTAACTTCAAGCCCATCATCAGCGCCGTCAAGGAGACCAATCCGGAGCTGCTGTTCTTCGGCGGGATGTACAACCAGGCCGGTCCGATGATGGTCCAGGCGCGCGAAGCCGGTTTGACCGCGGCTTTCATGAGCGGCGACGGCGTGTTTGACCCGGTTTTCCTCAAGGTGGCCGGCGCATCGGCCGAGGGTTCTTACTTGACATTCTCACGCGACCCTGAAATCATCCCCTCAGCCAAGTCGTTCCTGGATAAATATCGTGAGAAATACGGCCCGTACGGCCCTTATTCAATCTATGCTTATGACGCGGCTAATATCATCCTGTCCGCCATCCAGGCCGCCGGCACCACGGACTGCGCCAAGGTATCCGAGCAGATTAGGAAGACCGCTTACGACGGCGCCATTGGCAAGGTCCAGTTTGACGCCAAAGGCGACCTGGCCAGTTCCTATTACATTATGTGGGTAGTCAAGGGCGGGAAATTAGTTACCTGCGAACCCCGTTAGAGACATTGTTGTCTCTAAACGGGACAAGCCAAAGTAGGGCTGTTTCCCATGGACTTCGTTTAGGATAACGTGGCAGTACGTCACTTCGTTCCTGCTGCCACTAACCCGGAGAAAGGCCTGTTCGTCCAGAGTATGCTGCAACATTTAGTCAACGGCTTGATTCAGGGCGGTATCTATGCGCTGATTGCCCTCGGCTACACAATGGTCTACGGCATACTCGGGATGATTAACTTCGCCCACGGCGAAATCTATATGATTGGCGCTTATCTGGGCATCATTTCGCTGGCTGTGCTATCCACCTTCGCCCCGATTGCCGGCCTGCCAATCCTGTGCCTGTTCATCGCGCTGATTATCAGCGTCGCCTTTGCCGCCGGATATGGCTTCACCATTGAAAAGGTGGCTTACCGCCGCCTGCGCCACGCGCCGGTGCTGTCCGCTCTTATCAGCGCCATCGGCATGTCCACCTTCCTGCAGAACTACATTATGGTCGCCCAGGGCAAGGAGAATAAGGCCTTCCCGGCATTCTTCAAGGAACCGCTCACCAGCCACCCTTACCTGGTCGGCTCGGCCCGGATATCCCTTCTGGAAATAGTCATCATCGTTTCGTGCATACTGATAATGCTCGGCTTGCACCTGTTCATCAGCCGGACCAAGGTCGGCCGGGCCATGCGGGCCACGGCTCAGGACAAGAAGATGGCCGCACTGGTCGGCATTGACATAAACAGGATCATCGCCCTGACGTTCATCATCGGCTCGGCATTGGCCGCGGCCGGCGGCGTGATGGTCTCTATGTATATTTCCACCACCCGTTTTGATGTCGGTTATATGACCGGTATTAAGGCCTTTACCGCGGCCGTCCTGGGCGGCATTGGCAACATTCCCGGTGCCATGCTGGGCGGGTTCCTGCTTGGCATAGTCGAAACCTTGGGCGTGGCTTATATCTCGCCTGATTACAAAGAGGTCTACGCCTTCGTTATCCTGATGCTGGTATTGATTATCCGGCCCAGAGGACTGTTGGGCGAACGGCTGGCCGACAAAGCATAGTATGAAACTGACTTTCAAAAAAGTATTCTTGATGGCATTGTGGATGGGGCTGATAACCCTGCCCATCGTCGGGATAAAGATGGTCGATGACGGCGTCGTATGGCGCATCGGTCCGGTAGTTATCAGCGCCTTGGTTCTGGTCGGCGGTTTGGCCTGGTTGGGTTTTAGCCGGTGGAAAGGTCTTGCCAAGCTGGGCTCGCTCCTGGCCGAACCTTTCCGCTATACCACCGAGAAGATGGCCAAACCGGCCGCCGTAAAATTGGAAGTAGTGGCACTGCTGGTCGTCCTGTCCGTGATTCCCTGGGTGCTCCCGGGCAAGCACCTCAACCTGGCCATTGACACCGGCATTTACATAATATTGGCCCTGGGTCTGAATATCGTGGTCGGCTCGGCCGGACTGCTGGTGCTGGGCTATGCCGGGTTCTGGGCCATCGGCGCTTATACCTTCGCGCTGGCCTCCATCATGCTCAATTGCCCGTTCTGGCTGGGGCTGGTCCTGGCTGCGGTGGTGACCGGGCTGTGCGGGCTGATTGTCGGATTACCCTGCCTGCGCCTGCGCGGTGATTACCTGGCCATCGTCACGCTCGGCTTCGGTGAGCTGGTCCGCTACCTGCTCAAGAACCTGCCCAACCTGACCGGAGGCGAAAAAGGCCTGCCCAACGAACTGCTCAGCGGCAAAATCAACCATCCGGAAATATTCGGCTGGGTCCTGAAACAGCCGCTCCATTACTATTACCTGACCTTTATTATGGTCATCCTGACCGTGGTCATAATAGGGCGTCTCAATAATTCTCGCATAGGCCGGGCCTGGATAGCCCTGCGCGAAGACGAGATGGCCGCCACCAGTATGGGCATCAACACCACTCAGTTAAAAATCCTGGCTTTCGTCATCAGCGCCGTCTGGGCCGGGTTTGCCGGAGTACTCTACGCGGCCAAGATGAACTACATCACCCCGGAAGCGTTCCGGTTCGAACAGTCGGCACTGATTTTGGCCATGGTCATCCTGGGTGGAATGGGAAACACCCTGGGCGTAATTTTAGGAGCGGTAATCCTGTTCATCCTGCCCTGGTTTATCCGTGACCAGATGCCGGCGTTCCAGGACTACCGGCTGTTGATATACGGCGCCACTATGGTGCTGATGATGCTATTCAGGCCACAGGGCTTAATCAGCAGTAAGCGCCGGCAGGTGGAACTGACCGCTGAAACGGCGGATTAGATATGATGAATAATAATATATTGCTCGAAGCCAAATCAGTCTCGAAGTCCTTTGGCGGGCTGGCCGCTTTGCAGGACATGAGTTTTGACCTGCGCAAGGGCGAAATCCTGAGCATCATCGGACCGAACGGCGCCGGCAAGACCACGCTCTTTAACTGCCTTACCGGGCTTTACGCGCCCACGGCCGGGCAGATAGTATTTAATGACCGTGATATCACCGGGCTGAGGGCATACCAGATAACCCGGCTGGGCGTTTGCCGGACGTTCCAGAACATCCGGCTGTTCGCCGAGATGACCGCGCTGGAAAACGTTATGGTCGGCATGCATTGCCGGACCGGCTGCGGGGTATTTTCGGCCTTAGTTAGGCATCCGGGAATGGTCCGCGAGGAAAAGAGCATCACCGAACAGGCGCTGGAACTGCTCCGGTTCGTCGGGTTGGTGGACCCCGTTAGAGATAGGTCGTTCCAGAGAGACGACCGCAAATCGGCAACACCGACCTCTACTTTAGCAGATGATAAAACTAAAGGAAACATATCAAATAGAACGAGTTGTATCTCTAACGGGGTGAACAAGGCCAACGTCTGGGCGCGCAACCTGGCTTACGGCGACCAGCGCCGGCTGGAAATAGCACGGGCCATGGCCACCCGTCCGCAACTGTTGTGCCTGGATGAGCCTGGCGCCGGGATGAACCCGACCGAGACCAACGAGCTGATGGCACTGATACGCAAGATACGCGACAGCGGCATCACCGTGCTCCTGATAGAGCATCATATGAAGGTGGTTATGGGTATCTCCGACCGGGTCTGCGTGCTTGACCACGGCGTAAAGATAGCCGAAGGCACCTGCAAAGACGTCCAGTGCGACCCCAAGGTAATAGAGGCCTATTTAGGAAAGGATAACAACCACTAATTTTACCACGAAAGCGCGAAAGTAAGAAGATGCGAAATATTTAGTGATTTAGTTATTTCGTGTTTTCGTGGTTGTATTGATTATGCTCAAACTGACTGACATACATAGCGGGTACGGGCCGATAGAGGTTTTGAAGGGAATCTCCTTCGAGGTCAATGCCGGCGAAATTGTCACCATCATCGGCGCCAACGGGGCCGGCAAGACCACCACCCTGATGGCTATATCCGGCATCAACCAGCTCAGTCGTGGATCGATAACCTTCGAGGGTCAGCCGATAGACCATCTGCCGGCGCACCAGATAGTGGCCAAAGGTATCGCCCAGATACCCGAAGGCCGGCGCATCTTCCCGCGCCTGACCGTGCTGGAAAACCTGCAGATGGGCGCATTCGTCCGGACCGATACCGAGGCCATCAAGCCGGACCTGGAGCGGGTTTTCGGGCTGTTCCCGATATTGAAAGAGCGGTCCGGCCAGTTGGGCGGTACTCTTTCCGGCGGTGAACAGCAGATGCTGGCCATCGCCCGGGCGCTGATGGCCCGGCCCAAGCTGTTGTTGCTGGACGAGCCGTCGCTCGGCCTGGCGCCCATCATCGTCACCCGGATATTCGACATAATCAAAGAATTAAACAAGTCCGGCACGACTATATTGCTGGTCGAGCAGAACGCCCGGATGGCGTTGCAGGTGGCCCATCGCGGATATGTTATGGAAACCGGCCGGATAACCCTGACTGACAAAGCCCAGGCGTTGTTGCATAATCCTAAGGTTATAGAAGCGTACCTGGGGGGTTAGTGGCAGTTCGAGCGAAGCGAGTTACTGCCACGTTATCCCCGAAGCGTAGCGGAGTGGGATTAGGGCAGTTCGAGTATAACGAGTTATTGGCAGAGAGTAGCCTCTTGTAATAATAAAGGTAAAAGAAAATGGACTTTATTAAAAACGGCATAGATTTCGTCCTCCACGTGGACAAATACCTCAGTGTTATCATCCAGAACTTCGGGGTATGGTCTTACGGCCTGCTGGCCTTGATTATTTTCTCTGAGACCGGATTCGTGGTCACGCCGTTCCTGCCCGGTGATTCATTGCTCTTTGCGGCCGGCGCGTTTGCCGCCACCGGTTCTTTCAATTCCTGGTGGCTGTTCCTATTGCTGACCGCGGCGGCCATAATCGGCAACACCGTCAACTACGCCGTTGGCCGACTGTTCGGCCAGAGGCTGTTCAAGGACGATAAATCCCGCATATTCAGGAAAGAATACCTGGACCGGACGCACCGGTTTTACGAAAAGCACGGGCGCAAGACCATCATCCTGACCCGGTTCGTTCCGATTGTCCGCACCTTTGCGCCGTTCGTGGCCGGCATGGGCAAGATGGGCTATTTGTATTTCTTTACGGCCAACGTCATCGGCGCCGTTTTATGGGTGGGGCTTTTCATCGGCGCCGGATACTATTTCGGCAATGTGCCGTTCGTCAAGAACAACTTTTCGCTGGTGATACTGGCCATAATAATCATTTCCGTACTGCCGGTGGCCATAGAATTCTGGCGCCACCGCTCGAAGCCTGATAAGGGAAAAGTGTGAGTAGGGGTGGTAGGCGGGATAGACCACTGGATTTTGTTCTCTCGAAACGGAATTCTTGTCTGCCTTTGGCATGCTGTCTCTGGCATAATAACGCAGTAATTTAGCCCTTTCCCATGTGCTGTTTTCGGCAAATAAGTTTTTTTTCGCGCCTAAATCCTAATATAATGCATATTTGGCTCAAGGGGGTGGGGGTACCCTACCCCTATACCACCTGGATACTTATCCATAACCACTATAAATCTTGTTAATAACCATTATAAGTCTTATTCGTAACCATTATAAATCCTGTTCATAACCACTATAAATCTTATTCATAACCATTATTAATCCTGTTCATAACCACTATAAGTTTTATTTATAACCAGTATAAATCCTGTTCGTAACTACTATAAGTTTTATTCATAACCATCATAAATTCTGTTCATAACCATTATAAATCCTGTCCATAACCACTATAAATCTTATTCATAAGCATCATAAATCATGCCCATAACTAGTATAAATCTTATTCATAATCACTATGAATTCTGTCCGTAACCATCATAAATCTTATTCATAACTACTATAAATCAATTTCTGTACACCTTGGCATTTCATAGTGGATATGCCATTTTTGCAGGGCAGATTTTGGTTTGTTTCAGGGTAAGTACAGTCAAGCCCCTAAAATTTTGAATGGTTTTGATCGTGATTCGCATAAGGTGTTATCTATAAAATCATGAATAAACACAAACTGCATATTTGTCTGATTAAATGTATAATAGTAAATTTATTAAACCCGTAAAATCCGCGGTTAATATATTTTTTTATAAAACAATAAAAATACTTGACAAGGACTTTTCCGTTTGCTAATGTACCAGACTTGTTTGCCGATAAAATTATTCCTTGTAACAGGGGAATAGTCCCGGCAGTTAAGGTCGTTCTTTGAAAATTTGGTAATTAGTGCAATAACAATGGGCTTTAGGATAAAAAAGTGGTCAAGCTACTAAGGGCACATAGTGGATACCTTGGTATCGGGAGGCGATGAAGGACGTAGCAGGTTGCGATAAGCCTCGGGGAGCCACCAAGCAGGCTATAATCCGGGGATTTCCGAATGGGGGAACCCATTCCGTCGTAAGGCGGAATACTCCGACGCAAGTCGGTTTGCCAACGCAGGGAAGTGAAACATCTCAGTACCTGCTGGAAAAGAAAAAGACATTGATTTCCTCAGTAGCGGCGAGCGAACGGGAAAAAGCCTAAACCGTATATGTGTCAAGCCTGTGTGCGTTGCGTATACGGGGTCGCGGGAATATTCGTTCTGGTACACAGACCGGAGGAAGAGTTACAAAATCCTATCCTAACCAAACTGTCCTGAAACGGCAGACCAAAGAGGGTGATAGTCCCGTCGGTGAAAGGGTCAGGATCTTTTCTGAGTGTTTCCCAAGTACCACCCGCCACGGGAAAACGGGTGTGAATCTGGCCCGACCATGGGCTAAGGCTAAATACTACCTGATAACCGATAGTGAACAAGTAGCGCGAGCGAACGGTGAAAAGAACCCCGGAAGGGGAGTGAAATAGAACTTGAAACTATGTGCTTACAAACTGTCAGAGCCTCGCTTCGGTGGGGTGATGGCGTGCCTTTTGGATAATGAGTCCGGGAGTTATACCTGATGAGCAAGCTTAATCCTGCTGCGAAAGCATCTGGAGGAGGCGTAGGGAAACCGAGTGTTAAAAGCGCGTTTAGTTCATCGGGATAGACCCGAAAGCCAGTGATCTACCCATGGGCAGGTTGAAGTACCGATAATCTCGGTATGGAGGACCGCTAGGGTATAACGTTGAAAAGTTATCCCGTGATCTGTGGGTAGGAGTAAAAGGCTAATCAAACTGGCTAATAGCTGGTTCTCCCCGAAATAGCTTTGGGGCTAGCCTCATGGATATGCAGTGGAGGTAGAGATACTGAATGGGTTACAGGGGTCTACCCGACTACCTTACCCAATCAAACTCCGAATGCCATTGCAACAAACCATGGGAGTCAGAGTGCGAGGGCTAAGCTTCGTACTCGAGAGGAAAACAGTCCAGACCACCGGCTAAGGTCCCTAAAACGAGCTAAGTGAAGAAGGAAGTAAAGGTGCTAAGACAGCCAGGATGTTGGCTTAGAAGCAGCCATCATTTAAAAAGTGCGTAACAGCTTACTGGCCGAGCATTTTTGCGCCAAGAATTATCGGGCCTAAGCTCGTTACCGACGCCGTGGATTCGTTTGGTAGCGATACTAAACGAGTGGTAGGGGAGCGTTCTAAACAGGACAAAGTGGAATTGTGAAGTTCCATGAACAGTTTAGAAGCGATTATCCGGACATAAGTAGCGTGACAATTCCGATGAGAAATCGGAACGCCGTAAGCCTAAGGTTTCCTGGGGAAGGTAACTCCGCCCAGGGTTAGTCGGTGCCTAAGGTGAGGCCGAAAGGCGTAGCTGATGGAAATGCCGTTAATATTCGGCAACTATTCCAGGCGCGATAAAGAACCAACAGGGGGGGTGGAGAAGGCTATGTTGTCCCAACGATCAGAAATGTTGGGCCTGTTCGACTAGGGGAGAAGGGTAGGTAAATCCGCTCTTCTGCTATCTCTGAGGGAACAGGGGAAACCCGCAAGGGTGGAAGTGGCAAACGCCATGCTCACGAGAAAAGCCTCGGTTGGGAGTGCTTGGAGTAACCGTACCAAAACCGACACAGGTAGGCGAGGAGAGAATCCTAAGGCGTTCGAGAGAATCCTCTTAAAGGAACTAGGCAAAATGGCCCCGTAACTTCGGGACAAGGGGTGTCTTGGCTGGTGAAGTCACTTGCTGATGGAGCGAGCCGAGATTTCAATAAAGCGGGCCGGGGAACTGTTTATTAAAAACACAGGTCTGTGCTAAGCCGTAAGACGACGTATACAGACCGACGCTTGCCCAGTGCTGGAAGGTTAAGGAGTGCGGTTAGTGGCCGTAAGGCTGCGAAGCTGCTAACTGAAGCCCCAGTAAAAGGCGGCCGTAACTATGACGGTCCTAAGGTAGCGAAGTTCCTTGTCGGGTAAGTTCCGACGTGCATGAATAGCGTAATCACTTGGCCGGTGTCTCTAAGAGGAGCTCGGCGAAATTGCAGCAGCGGTGAAGATACCGCTTGCCCGCACTTAGACGGAAAGACCCCATGAACCTTTACTGTACCCTCATATTGGGTTTTGATTTAATTTGCGTAGGATAGGTGGGAGACTTTGAAGCCCTGCTTTTGGGTGGGGCTGAGTCAACGGTGAAATACCACCCTGATTATATTAGGATCCTAACCCCTGTCGTGTAGGCAGGAGGACAGTGTGAGGCGGGCAGTTTAACTGGGGCGGTTTCCTCCAAAAAGGTAACGGAGGAGCGCAAAGGTCCCCTCAGCACGGTTGGCAATCGTGCGCGGAGCGTAAGGGTATAAGGGGACTTAACGGTAAGACATATAGGTCGAACCGGTGTGAAAGCAGGCCCTAATGATCCGGTGGTCCTGAATGGAAAGGCCATCGCTCAACAGATCAAAGGTACTCTGGGGATAACAGGCTTATGGTGTCCAAGAGTCCATATCGACGACACCGTTTGGCACCTCGATGTCGGCTCATCGCATCCTGGGGCTGGAGAAGGTCCCAAGGGTTCGGCTGTTCGCCGATCAATAGCGGTACGTGAGCTGGGTTTAGACCGGCGTGAGCCAGGTCGGTCCCTATCTAGTGTGGGCGTAGGAAGTTTGAGGGACGCTGTCTTTAGTACGAGAGGATCAGGATGGACGGACCTCTGGTGTACCAGTTATCCTGCTAAGGGTAATCGCTGGGTAGCTATGTCCGGGGGGATAATCGCTGAAAGCATCTAAGTGAGAAACCCCACCCAAGATCAGACTTCCCAATCATCCGGCGCAAGCCGGCTCTGATATTAAGACCACTTGTAGACCACGAGTTTGATAGGTCCTAGGTGTAAGGCCTGTAAGGGCTTAAGCCGAGGGATACTAATCGGTCGTTCGTCTTGACCACTTTTTTATCCTTGAGCCCATATAGTCGGCTGTTAAAGCCGGCTATGACTGGCAGTAATAGCTGCTTAAAGCTGCCAGCGTATTGTACGTTTTATTTTTAACTCCCGGTGGTCCAATTCCCAAGGGGCCACACCCGTTCCCATCTCGAATACGGCCGTTAAGCCCTTGGGGCCAATGATACTACTGATGATTTATTCGGTGGGAAAGTAGGTCACTGCCGGGGTGCTATACTCGAGGGCGGATTCATTGATTTGAATCCGCCCTTTTCTTTTTAATATGGAAAATTAAAATATAATAATTCTTTGTGTTCTTTGTGCCTTTGTGGTTATATGGATTCACTAAGAAAGGATATTTACCATGAAAGAATACCTTGAAACCATTGCCCAGATGATGGCCGTGGCGGCCCGGACCGCGCCCAAGTCGGCCGGGCAGGATTTCGTCAAAATAGAAATACTTACCGGCCAGGTGCTGGCCAATCTGTCCCGTGAAATGATTACCTACGGCGCCAAGACCGGAAAGAAGAACTTCGACCGGGACGGCAATAACATCGCCAAGTCGGACGCGCTGGTGTTGGTCGGGTTGAAGGATTCCAAAACGGTCGGGCTTAACTGCGGCGCCTGCGGCTATCCTGAATGCGCCAAATTGCCGGCTGTCAAGGAAGGTCCGGAATTTAAGGGGCCTTACTGCGCTTACCGCCTGCTGGATTTGGGCATCGCCCTGGGCTCGGCCGCCAAAACGGCCGGTATCCTTAACGCCGACAGCCGGATTATGTATCGTGTTGGTGTTATTGCCCGACAGATGAAGCTGATAGATTCGGATTACGTCCTGGGCATACCGATTTCGGCTTCGGGCAAGAGCATTTATTTTGACCGCTAGACGGGCGGTTACTTGCGGCAGACCGCGCCGAGGAAATCGTATTTGACCTGAAGCGATTGGCTGGACATTTCTTTCAGGAACTCCTGCCTGATGGTGTTCCGCACCGCCGGAAGGATTTCATCCCTAAACAGACCGCTGGTCTTTTGGGTAAGTTCATCGTAGACATCTTGTGCCGTTTTATAGTCGCAGGTGATGGCGTCTTTCCAGACCCGGACATCGCCGAAGCCGGATTTGTCAAGCATGGCCCGGAGATGGTCTTTGGACGGCGGCAATTCCGATTCGAACATCCGCAAGGACCAATCGCGGTGGCGGCGTAATATGCTTTTGAATATGTTTAAGGGGACTTTCGGGGCGTTGTCCTGGAGAGTAACGATGCCGGCAAATCCTGTTTTCTTGAGCGATTTGTATATGGTTTTGAACGCCTCTGCCGGTTTAGTCTGGATATCCCAGAGGCTTACGACCAGGTGGAAAGTTTCCGGCGGGAATACGCCGAGTTTGGTTAGTGGCTCGCCTTTGAGCACGGTGGCCGTATGTCCCTCCGGCGGCGGCGCCAGCGGGTTGACCAGGAAGACCTTGGTGTTGGCCAGCCGGGGCAGGAATAACTCGGCGCCGGGGCCGGAAATGAAGGCCCTGAGCTTTAATGCCGAGGTTAAAACAGCCGGGTTTATCCGGCTGAATATCTCATCCGGCAGAAGATTTGCCTTTTCTTGCCAAGCAGACTGATAATTATTCATTCTGGTGTCACAATATCTATGATCGCGATTTCCGGCCGGGACAGGAATCTCACCCTGGGCGCAAACCCGCCTTCCATACCCAGCCCGCTGTTGATGTAGGCGTTCATGTGGTTTTCCTTATAATAACCCATCTCGTATTTTTTGCCATATTTAGAGAATGTAATCAGGGCGCCGTAAAAGGGCAGACGCACCTGGCCGCCGTGCGTATGCCCGCCCAGATACAGGTCAAATCCCTTTGCCGTGGCTTCGGGTATCAGGTCTGGGCTGTGGAATACAAATATGTTATACTGCTTAGGATCGAGCGTTTCGGGTAGGGTTGGACTATTCAGTCCGCAGAGATACAGGCATACATTAAGGTTATCCAGGTTGATGCTGATGTTGTTGCCTGACAGGACTCCGTTTGCGGCCAGGATGTCATCGCTTTTGTAGCGCCACTCGAAATTACCCGGCACGGCATAGATGCCGTAGGGCGCTTTGAGTTTGGATAGGAAGTTTGCCAGATAGAGACGGCCTTTTTCGTCGTTGAGGTAATCGCCGGTCAGGATAATAATTTGAGGGTTTTGGCTATTTATCAGTTCCGGCGCGGCCAGCTCGCGCCGGCCTTCAGATTCGATATGCAAATCCGAGATATGGACAATCCGGACGGTTTTGCCTCCGCCGCCTATTTTAGGAGAAACTAATTTAAGATTGGTAACCTTTATCCAGTTCGGTTCGATAAAGTAGCCGTAAAGGATGCAGACGATGCCTATGATGGCTAAGGCGATGATGGTAAACTTGATTTTAGGCTTATCCAGGAAATCGGGTTTTTTATCAGGTGACGACTTGATAAAACATCGCTTGGCGATGATGACGATGAATCCGGCGGTGAATACGGAGAATACAACTCCGATAAACAGGGCGGCAGTGACTAATTCTAATAGATTAAGCATTTGTTATCTGGCAGTATGGATAAAATATTCCTGGTTTCTTGACAAGATAAAGATGATAAGGTAAAAAGGAGGCTGATTAGATAAGGCTCAGTAACGGTTGGTCCCGATGTCACATCGGGACCATCCTAACTGGCAAGAACCCAGTTCTGATATGCTATCATAACTGGATAAGACCCACTAAAAGCATATTGCCACTGTGTGTCAATATGTTTAAGTGGCTCTAGAACCCCGACGGAATAGTCGGGATAAGAAACTGTAACGGTCTTTAGCTATTTCATGGCTAAATCCCTAACAGTTTCTAAAAGGAGTTGAATATGGCAGTAGCAAGAGTGACACAGATAGTGGCGTCATCACCCAAAGGGATTACCGAGGCGGTACAGGAAGGCATCAGGAGGGCAACCAAGACTCTGCGCGGTATCACCGGCGCGGAAGTGACCAAAACTAATGTTAAGGTGGAAAACGGCAAAATAATCGAGTATCGGGTTCATATGAGCATTACCTTTGTCCTGGAAGATTAACCTGTAATTCCCGGAAGAAAATAGGGCGCAGTATATAATTCGCAGTGAATTATTGAATTGCGCCCTATACTGTCATTAGCCGTGCCTGAAGTATCCATCATTGTTATTAATTACAACACCAAAGACCTGCTTTTGGGGTGCCTGAACTCCGTTTTTAACAAGGTTAAAACATCCGGATGCCTGGTTACGGTTGTTGATAACGGCTCATCCGACGGCAGTATCGAGGCCGTTCGCCAGTATTACCCGACTGCTGAAATTATCCGGCTGGAACGCAATATTGGGTTTGCCGGAGCGGTCAATGCCGGTTTGCGTGACAGGCCGGCTAAATATTATTTTATTCTTAACAGCGATATCTTGCTGACCGAACGGTCTTTGGAAAGCCTGGTTAGGTTTATGGATGCCAACCCTAGGGCGGGTATTATAACCGGACAACTGCTCAATCAGGACGGTTCGCGGCAGCATTCGTTCGATAATATCCCGGGATTGGAAAGCGAGCTTTTGGGCAAAAGCTTGTTACGGATTCTAGCGCCGGGGCGGTATCCCAGCAAGCGGCAGGCGTATTCGAGCCCTATTGAGGTGGAATCGGTCATCGGCGCGGCTATGATGGTGCGGGAGGAGGCGATAAAAGAGGTCGGTATGCTGGATGAGAATTATTTCCTTTTTCTGGAAGAAACCGATTGGTGCCGGCGCATGACTGGCAAAGGTTGTCAGGTCTGGTTTGTGCCGGAGTCCGGCATTTATCACATTCAAGGACAGTCCAAAAAGAAGATTGTGGTGGCGGCTAAAATAGAATACCTCAATTCGTTGTATAAATTTTACCGGAAACATCATGCACTGTGGATATATTTAGTCTTCCGGCTGTTAAAGCCGATAAAGATAATTCTTGGTTTTGCGCTGAATCTGGCAGGGTGCATACTGACATTTTGTTTGGTAAGGCGTATAAGGCAGATGTTGGTGGTTTACTTTGCTTTGTTATGGTGGCATTTGATGTTGTGCCCGGAATGGGCGACTTTAAAGGGCCGGTCTCAAAAGATATAGAATCCTATCAGGATAAGCAAAAATATTGACAGGTAATAACCTGTTTGGTATCAGTAAGGCGGAATAGGATAACTAAGATTGAGAATGCCGGCCCCGTTATCCCGCCCTCTGGCGGGATAACGGGGCTGGGATAGCTCAACAGCGGAGCTCCGGTTTTGTAAACCGGCGGTTGCGGGTGCAAATCCCGCTCCCAGCTTATAGAACTTGTTTTGGGCATGCCCCGTTATACTGCTAAGGCGGGATAACGGGGCAGGTACCCAAGCGGCCAAAGGGGACAGACTGTAAATCTGTTGCTTTTTAGCTTCGGGGGTTCGAATCCCTCCCTGCCCATTTAGAAATTCTTGGCGAAACGTGAGCCTTAGAATTTCTTATACCCCGCACCTATCCCGGAAAGATAGGTGCGGGGTCTAACTCCGCTGTAACGCTATCTCCTGAAAATATTCAGGCGATAGCTAACAGGGAGTAAGAGCGGCGGTAGTTCAATTGGTAGAACATCTGCCTTCCAAGCAGACGGTCGCCGGTTCGACCCCGGTCCGCCGCTCCAACTTAGATAAAATGATGGTTTTAGGGGAGGGATATCACGGCTGAATTTTAAAGTCAGGAATTTAATACAAAATATATAAATAACTTGACACTAAATATTAAACTGCTATAGTTTTGCGTTCGAACAGCGTATTGAAATAAACGCTGTTGTAGCTCAGCTAGAAGAGCACGTCCTTGGTAAGGACGAGGTCACGGGTGCAATTCCCGTCAACAGCTAAGAAAGTAAAAATTAGATATCGAAAGGAGCTTTTATGGCCAAGGAAAAATTTGATCGGACAAAACCACACTTGAATGTGGGAACCATCGGGCACATTGATCACGGCAAAACCAGTTTAACCAGCGCGATTACAAACGTCCTAGCCAAGCATAAATTATCAAACGCCAGGACTTATGCGGAAATAGCCAAGGGCGGTGAGCAACGCGGTGAAACCAAGATTCTGACGATTCAGGTGGCGCACGTTGAATATCAGACAGATAAACGCCATTATGCACACATCGACTGCCCGGGACATGCGGATTACATTAAGAACATGATTACCGGCGCGGCCCAGATGGACGGCGCGATTCTAGTGGTTTCCGCGGCAGACGGCCCGATGCCCCAGACAAGGGAACACGTGCTTCTGGCCCGACAGGTTCAGGTGCCGGCGCTGGTGGTATTCTTGAATAAGTGCGATTTAGTCACTGATCCGGAACTTTTAGAGTTGGTTGAGGTGGAGGTTAGGGAACTCTTGACTAAATTTCAGTTCCCGGGCGACAAGATTGCCATTATCAAAGGTTCGGCAATGAAGGCTTTGGAATGCCTATGCGCCAAGAAGGAATGCCCCAACTGCGGCCCAATCTGGCAGTTAATGGATGCGATTGATGCTAATATTCCGGAACCGATTCGCCAAGTGGATAAGACGTTCCTGATGCAGATTGAAGATGTATTCAGCATCAAAGGGCGCGGTACGGTTGGTACCGGCCGTATCGAACGCGGGAGAGTAAAGATTAATGATCCGGTTGACATTGTCGGATTTTCCAAGGAAATAAGGAAGAGCGTTGTTACCGGTATAGAAATGTTCAATAAACTGCTGGATGAGGGCATTACCGGCGACAATGTCGGCATCTTGCTGCGTGGCGTTGAAAAGGATGATTTGGAACGCGGGATGGTTGTTTCCGCTCCGGGCACAATCACGCCGCACACTAAATTTGAGTGTGAGGTGTACATCCTGTCTAAGGATGAAGGTGGACGCCATACGCCGATTTTCTCCGGATACAGGCCCCAGTTCTACTTCAGGACCACGGATGTTACCGGCGAGGTCAAGCTTCCGGCCAAGGTGGAAATGGTAATGCCGGGCGAGAACGTAAGTTTGAACGTGGAGCTGATGACACCGATAGCCATGGAAGATAAGCTGCGGTTCGCTATTCGTGAAGGCGGCAGGACTGTTGGCGCCGGCGTTGTTACCAAGATAGTAGAATAAAAAGGGTATTTGTTAAAATGTGTCCCGACGGAATAGTCGGGATAAGACCCAGTAACAGCGTACCGTCACTTCGTGTCGGTTCGCTTAACTGGCTCTAAAAAAGGTTAAATATGAGAGAATGGATTTTCATGGAATGCTCGCAGTGTGGCAACCGGTATTACCGGACCAGTAAAGATCCTAAAAAACAGGCCAAACTGGAGCTAAAGAAATTCTGCTCTATCTGTAGGGCGCATACAAAGCACAAGGAAAAGAAGAAGTAGGGCGAATCAGATTAAAGGGGGCGGGCTAAAACCCGCCCCTTTTTTATTGGGCCAATTTTCTTGACATTTCTTTATAATAATATAATTTTGCTATATGGACGACAGGATTATTGGTAAAGGCATAACTTTTGACGATGTCTTGCTGGTTCCCCGCAAGTCAGATATCATCCCGGTGCAGGTTGAAGTGAAAAGTCAGTTTTCCCGCCATATTTCGATAAATATACCCATTATCTCCGCCGCTATGGATACGGTTACCGAAGCTAATCTGGCTATTTCTTTAGCTCAGGAAGGCGGAATAGGCATTATTCATAAAAACCTCACTATCGAAGAGCAGTCCCGGGAAGTAACCAAGGTTAAACGCTCGGCCAGCGGGGTTATCCTTGACCCGATTTGCCTGCCACCTAATGAATCTATCGGCACAGCCCGCAAGATAATGACTGACCACCATATATCTGGGATTCCTATAACCGATGAAAATAAGAAGCTTCAAGGGATTTTGACTATTCGCGACTTGAGGTTCCAGAAAAGCGACGCCAAGAATATTTCCGAGGTGATGACTAAGGACCATCTGATAACCGCGGCGCCGGATACCACGCTGGAACAGGCAAAGCAGATTCTTCATAAGAATAAAGTTGAGAAACTGCTTCTGGTTGATAAGGATTTTATTGTTAAGGGGCTTATTACCATAAAAGATATCAACAAGATGCTCCAGTTTCCGAATGCTTGCCGTGATAAACAGGGCCGGCTCAGGGTTGGCGCGGCGGTCGGAGTTAATGATATTGAGCGGGCCGAGCAGCTGATTAGTTGCGGAATAGATGTAATTGTAGTTGATACGGCGCACGGCCATTCCAATAACGTTATTAATGCCGTGAAAGAACTCAAGAAGCGGTTCAAGATAGATATCGTGGCCGGTAATATCGCCACCAGCGAAGCGGCTATTGATTTGATAAAAGCCGGGGTTGATGCGGTTAAGGTCGGTATCGGGCCGGGCTCGATATGCACCACCCGGATTATTGCCGGTGTTGGCGTACCGCAGATTACGGCGATTTATGATTGCACCAAGATTGCCCAGAAATACAAGGTCCCGGTTATCGCCGACGGCGGTATCAGGCATTCGGGCGATATAACCAAAGCCATTGCGGCAGGCGCCCATTCGGTTATGATCGGCGGGTTGTTCGCCGGCGTGGCGGAAAGCCCGGGCGAATCGTTTATCTACAAAGGCCGTTCTTATAAATCATACCGGGGTATGGGTTCCGAAGGCGCTATGATGAAGGGTAGCAAGGACCGTTACCGCCAGGAGAGCGTAACAACAAGGGATAAACTTGTGCCTGAAGGCATAGAGGGGCAGATACCTTCTAAAGGACCGATCAGTGACTTTGTTTACCAACTGGTTGGCGGGCTTAAGGCCGGTATGGGATATTGCGGCGTCAGAAATATCGATGAATTGAGGACCAGGACCAAATTCATAAAAATATCAGCTGCCTCTCTGAGGGAAAGCCATCCTCATGATGTCATAATTACTAGGGAAGCGCCTAATTACTGGGCGGAATAAATTAGACACGCCAGGATTTTATGAAAGACAGATTCCATCGCCAAATAGATTACCTGCGCATTTCTGTAACCGACCGATGCAATTTTAAGTGCCGATATTGTTTCCCATCCGGTGGGCGGGAGTTATTGGCGCAATCCGATATTCTTTCGTACGAGGAAATTATCCGGGCGGCGCAGTCAGCCATAAAAATGGGTATCGATAAATTCCGGATAACGGGCGGTGAGCCTTTGTTGAGGAAGGGCATCATTGGGTTTATTGAAGAATTGATTAATTTGCCGGGAACCCGGAAAGTTTCCTTGACTACTAACGGATATTTGCTTGATGATTACGCCGGTGAGTTGAGCAGGCTTAATCTGCACAGTGTTAATATTGGGCTTAATTCCTTGAAATCGGATATTTTTCAGAGTATTACCGGTATAAATGGCATGAAACGGGTTTGGGATGGGATATCTAAACTGCTGGAAGTAGGAATCAGAAACATAAAGATAAATACCGTTTTGCTTAATGGTATAAATGAAAACGAGGTTTTAGATTTTGCCCGCCTGACAATTAATTATTCTTTGACTGTGCGCTTTATAGAGTATATGCCTTGCGGTAATTGGGATGAGAAGCAGGAAGATATTGTCAGGGTTGGCGCTATTAAGAAGATAATAATGGGAAAATTGGGTGAATTGAAGCCTGTTCAGCCCGATATTAGTAACGGCCCGGCCCAGTATTACAGGTTGAATGACAGTAAAGGTTGGTTGGGATTTATCGCCCCGGTTTCGAGCCCATTCTGTGATAAGTGCAACAGGCTCAGATTGACATCGGACGGATATCTTAAGTCTTGTTTGCTTTCCGATGATGAAATAGATATCAAGGATATTCTAAGGGCTGAGCCCTTTGAGCCCGATAAGCTTGAATCCGTCATAAAACAGGCGGTATTGAACAAGCCTTTGAAACATTTATGCCGCCGGGATAATATTATGTCCAGGATAGGAGGATAGAATTATTATGGGTCTTTCGCACCTGACACCCAAAGGCAGTATCAAGATGGTTAACATCGGCGCTAAGGATATAACCTTAAGAATGGCTAGGGCTTCAGCCTGTATTAAAATGAAGCCGGCCACATATAAGGCCATAACCGCTAATAAAATAAAAAAGGGCAATGTTTTGGAAGCGGCGCGGTTGGCTGGTATTATGGCCGCCAAGTCCACCCACACGATGATTCCGCTTTGCCACCCGATTAATATAACTAATGTGGCTATAGAATTTAAGATGCAAAAATTGGGTTTGATAGAGGTTATGGGCCTCGTTGAATGTATTGACCGGACCGGGGCGGAAATGGAAGCTCTGACTGCGATGGCTGTGGCCAGTCTGACCATATATGATATGTGCAAGGCCATAGACCGGGGGATGGTTATCAGTGATATAAAATTGATAGAGAAGTCGGGCGGTAAAAGTGGGCATTATATTTCGGCAGTTTGATGGTGCATTTGGCGCCAGAATTACTGCCGAGTATCCTCGGCTGATGTTCACCACCAGAGGCGGGTCAGCCTCTGGCTGATAACAGCCGATGGATAAAAGAATATAAAATATAGTATGTAGAAGGTAGGAGAATATTAGTCTACCTGCTATATTCTATCTACTTCATTATGAATGGTAAAATAGTCGCAGTTTGTATTAGCCAACGTAAGGGCGCGTCCAAACAGAGTGTCTTGGAGTGCGAGCTCGAGGTCGGTAAAGGATTAGTTAATGACGCTCATGCCGGGCCAGGTCACCGACAGGTGAGTCTTCTGGCCTGGGAGTCTATTGATAACGTCAGGATTAAGTTTCCGGGACTTAAAATAGAGGCTGGTTCTTTTGCCGAGAATCTGACAGTTGAGGGTATCAAACTGGAATTATTGCCGATTGGGACCTTATTACAAGTCGGTGATTCAGTTGTGTTAAAGATAACTCAGATAGGGAAGAAATGCCATACCAAGTGCGCCATCTACCATAAAATAGGCAACTGCATAATGCCGGTAGAAGGGGTATTTGCCGAGGTTATTAAAAACGGGATGGTTAGATCCGGTGATAGGGTGAAATTGATATCCGTGGTTCCGTAAATTATTTTCCTGTCGGATTGACTACTGAAATGGAATGATATTCCTCATCAAGATGCACGGACAGCCTTTCCTGCACATCCTTCAATGATATTTGCTTTATATACCGGGGAATATCGAAGACGTTTATTTTCTGGAAATAGTAGGCGCTGAATATCATAGCCAGTGATTCCGAAGAGTTGAAAGCAGAGATGAATTTACCGATAAACTTGTTTTTAATCCTTTCCAGGTCGCGCTTCTTGAACCGGGTTTTTTTTGCCTTGGTTATTTCCTTAAGTAGCCGTTGGTATACTTCCTGCGGCGTATCAGTTTCCGCGCTTATGATAGTGAAGCCGTATGTTTCGTGATTGCTGCAAGAGGCCCCGAAATGATCGTCAATCAAGCTTTCCTTATAGAGTTTGTTGTAAATTTCGGACGAGTGTCCCAAAAGAAGTTCCAGCATAATATCGTTTGTCAGGTTATGCGTAATCAGGTCTTTGCCTTTTAACCCCACCACCGTATCTTTGTATCCTATCAGCAGGTGAGGCCTGGCCACAGACATGTTCTCTGAGGCGGAATCAGCTTTGATGCTGTCTGGTTCGTCCGGCAGAACCCTTTTGATGGGGCCATCGAGTTTGTCATATTTGATATTCCATATTTTATTCAAAGTAGCCATGGATTTTTCGGGGTCCATATCTCCGGCCAGCGCGATGACCATATTATCCGGATGGTAAAACAGCCGATAGCATATTTCCAGCAACTGCGGGGTGATATTCCTGATGCTGTCGATTGTGCCTCCCACTTCAATATTTACCGGGTGGTGATGATACAGGTTTTTAAGCAGGTTCAGATAGATTTTAGTATCCGGCATATCAAGATACATGCGGAGTTCTTGTTCGATAATTAGTTTTTCCGTGGAAACGTATTCTTCCGAAAAGTAGGGCTGGCTGGTTAAGCGCATCAGTATTTTTAGGTTGTCTTCAAAATTATCAGTGCTGGTAAAGAAGTAGTTTGTGGAATGATACCCGGTATTGGCGTTATAATAAGCCCCGTATCGGGCGAATTCCTGGCCTAGGTCGCCTTCGGCTTTCTTGAACAGCTGGTGCTCCAGGAAATGGGCGATTCCGGCCGGCACCTCCTTCTGGTTGCCGCCCGGTGGGATAAACTTATTGTCAGTCGAGCCGTAAAGCACCGAGACTATGGCCGTCTTCTTGGACTGGCCTTTTTTTGGAATAATGATGCACGGCAGCTCGCATTCCAAGCTGCCCTGGAAGCAAGATTCCCTCAATAATTTGCTGGTTGTCTTCTTCATAAAACCATTATTTACGGCCGATAATCATCATTTCATACCAAAAACTTGACATTGCTTCAAGATATAAGTAATTAAATCAGTAGATATGTATGAACTTTTGATAAAAAACCATTTTTCTTCGGCTCATAGATTACGAGGATACCGCGGTAAGTGCGAGAATCTGCACGGCCATAACTGGAATGTGGATGTGACCATACGGGGCGGCAAACTTAATTCTCAGGGCATGATTATTGATTTTGACGAGCTTAAGAAAATAATCAATTCAGTTCTGGAAGAATACGACCATAAATACCTGAACGAGCTGCCGGATTTTAGAAAGTTAAACCCGACCACCGAAAATATTTCATTTTTAATATCAGTTAAACTTCAGAAAAAACTAAAAACCAAACGGGTTAAAGTGATCAAGGTATGCGTCTGGGAATCAGCCCAGTGTGGAGCGTGCTATTATGCTGTGCGGTAAGTGTAATAAAAAACAGGCGACTATCCATATGACTGAGATAGTCAATCATAATGTTAATCAAGAGCTCCATCTCTGCACCGATTGCGCTCAGAAAGAAGGCGTGACCCATAAAATGCCCTTCTCTCTGGCTGAAATAATGGGCAGTTTTATGGAGCCGATTATCGGAAAAATGGTCAAGGAAATGGCTGATGCCAAGTGCGAACATTGCGGGATGAGCTATTTGCTTTTTAAGACAAAAATGCGGTTTGGATGCGCCCATGATTATGAAGTTTTTAAGGGCGGCGTCGAGCCGTTACTGGAAAAGATACATCATAGCACCCACCATAGAGGCAAGGTGCCGGCCCAGGTTAACCCTAATGTGCTTAAGGAAAAGGAGATTAAGGATTTGCAGAAAGAACTGGAGCAATTGGTCAGGCAGGAGAAATTCGAGGAAGCCGCTAAAATCAGGGATAAAATCAATTCTTTGCGGCAGAAATCCGGCGCCAGAAAGAATGCCGCTAAGAATAAAAAAACAGATGAAAATCGATAGTTTCTTGTCGCAGGCCGGGGAATGGATTAAAGGTAACGGCCCGGATTCTGATGTGGTTATAAGCAGCCGCGTACGACTGGCCCGGAATCTTCACGGCTTTATTTTTCTGACCATGGCTAATGAGAAACAGCAGTCGGAAATAGAGGAGTATATCAGGGCCAAACTTCAACCGATTCTGTCAAAGTCTGGCACGGATTATTTTTTTATGAAAGAAATGAACAGCCTGGACAGGGGGTTGTTGGTTGAGCGCCACCTGATAAGTAAGGACATGGTTTCGGGTAGCGGGGCAAGAGGGCTTTTTGTCAACAGTAAGGAATCGCAGGCTATCATGGTCAATGAGGAGGACCATCTCAGGCTTCAGGTCCTCAAATCCGGCTTGCAGATAGAAAAAGCCTGGGAGGAGCTTGACGCGCTTGATAACCAGGTGGAAAGCGTTTTGCCGTATGCTTTTTCGCCGCAGTTCGGATACCTGACCGCCTGTCCTACCAACGCCGGGACCGGCATGCGTGTTTCGGTTATGCTTCACCTGCCGGCTCTAGCTATGATTAAGCAGATAAATAAAGTATTCCAGGCTCTTGGCCGGATAAAAATAATGGTTCGCGGTTTTTACGGCGAAGGCACGGAAGCAACCGGTGATTTCTACCAGATTTCCAACCAGGTGACCCTGGGAAAATCAGAAAAGGAGATAGCCAGCGAATTGGCTAATATCATCCCGGAGATAGTAAAATATGAGCGGGGTTGCCGTGATAAGATGCTCAATGACTCCCATAAACGCATGGAAGACAAGGTTTATCGCTCTTACGGGGTGCTTCGTTATGCGCGGTCAGTTTCGTCGGAAGAAGCTCTGGAGCTTTTTTCGGTTATCCGGCTGGGTATCACCACGGGATTGATAAAAGATATTTCTCTTAAAACGATTAACGAGTTGTTTATTCTTACCCAGCCGTCCCACCTTCAAAAAATGGAAAAGAAGTCGCTCAATGCGACCGAGCGGGACATACTTAGGGCGCAGTTTATCAAGGGAAAATTAGATAAATAAGCTTGTTATTTTTGTTGGGTAACAAGCTTGATGGCGCTTAAATGCTCTAATACTACACGCCAGTTTTGTTTTGCAATCTTTAAGAAATTAGTGTTGTTTGGTTCCTTAACGAGATTGATTAGAGATTCCCTTAAGGTGTCTGTTTTTGAACAAGCAGCTATAAAGTAGTCTATTTTTTTCGAGTAACTATTGTCAGGGAAATTGCCGACTGTTTTGTAAGCGGCGCATTCCTCAATAATTTGATCCAGGAGTTTTTTTGAATTAGTATTTGCACTGACCCATTTTTTTTGATTTATATTTTCGAGGGTGATATTATTTTGCATATTTCCTAGATTATCGCCAAGCGATTCCTGGTAGGTTTTTATCAAATAGAGTAAATCCTGATGAATTTTAAAGCCGATTTCTTCGCTAAAAACATTATAAGCAATACTCATTTCTTCTGGGGTTGGGAGTTTAACAAGAGTTTCCTGCGGGTTGGAGTTAAGGGATAATTCGTATAAATATATTCGTTTGGTTATTTGTTGGATATAATCTGCGGTATCAAGGAAGAAATTTTCCTTAGACATAGTTTGTTGTATTCTTTTAAGTTGATTCGAAAGTTCTATATTAGATGATAAGGACTTATATTCTTGCATGCATCTGGCGATATCCGGTTGTAAATTAATCAATTTGCGCAGTTCTGCCGCTATGGATAAAGCGCTTTTTTGCCTTTTCATAGATAAGGACGGAGATGCAAGGTTAATAGAATGTATTATTCTTATTTTTGAAAGGTCCTCAATATTATAACCCTGCTTTTTTAGCGGTTTTTCTTTGTTTCTCAAGTAATCACTGTCAATTGATACCTCGATTTTATATTCTTCGCACACATTAAGTTTGACAGTTAAGGATTTCGCTGAGCAATAGCCTTTTTTGTCGATTTCCGCACGTAAGGTCGAGACGGCAATATTTTTTAAGCTATTTGAACGGTAAATAGTTCCGCTAATGTTCATTACCATAAGTGTTTCTTTAGGAATGTTTGTTTTTAACTCAATTAGTAATAATTCAGACGGTTTATTTGCGTTGCTAATTGAAGTGAAAACTTCGATCTCGACTTTTTTTTCGTCCGCATAAAGAGTTGTATTAATTCCCAGGATTAATAGGAGGATTAGAATAATCCGGGGAACATTAATTTGAGGCATATCAGTAAGTTTACTCCGAAGACCATTTTAGAACCATAGGTTCAGGGTAAATAATCTTTATTGTTATATCGTCAAATATTGGGCTTTCCAAAAGGGGGGTATTTAAGTCATCAGTGTCTCCGTGGAAAAGTAATTTGTATTTGATTTTGGTTGCATATCCTTTTGTTTTATTGAGAGGTATTGTGAAGTCGCTTCCTTCAGGGTCTGAAAGAGCTTCTGATATGGAGGTGTTTGATTCGTCAAAAAATTGTATTTCTACTCCTCTTTTTGATGTATCCCAATCCTTTGGGTAATATGCCGTCCATGATACCGAGGCATTCATAGAATTGGTATCTCCAGTTGGTGTAAAGATTTGGACCAAGTCAGATGTGAATGTTGCTTCGCCCTTATAATAACGTCCGTTGTGGAATTCTTGGATTGCTAATTCCTGAGCTTCTTTAGATAAATCATATTGGTTTATTGAGAATTCATCAATTGTTGAATCGGCTCCAAAATTCCAAATTTGTGAACCATATCTTTCGCCCAACCTGAGAAGATTGTATCCGGCGGAAAAATCAGGATACTCATTTGGTGCTTCCGGAGGGGTTTTAGCTTGTTTCCAGCAGACATCATTGATGTATATAGAATCATTAACTATTAGGGCGAAACAACTTTGAACACTTCTTTCAGTAAATTCTGTTATTATCGCGCCGGTTCCAGCACATTTGCTGCAACCCGTAGTAACTGGATTACCCTGGCTATCCTTACGTACTCTATCTTTACCGCCGCAGACGGGACAATCAAGCTTTACATCAGTCATCCCAGAACCTTTACAAGAAGGGCATGGACTTGTTTGACCAGTAAGTACCCCTTTGTCGCATCCGGGGGCAGTACAAGGTATGCCCCTATTTTTTAGCACTTTTTCCTTTCCTGAGCCACCGCATCTGGTACAATTTTTGAATTGACCTGTCGGGACATCGATTGATCCGTCTTTACATCCTGGGCATTTAACTTCTTTTTTTCCTGTTTCATTGCATGCTTTGCAGGGATCTTGGCCGTAAGGAGGCAGGCCTGGAGTAAATCCTTGTCCTCCGCATTTCTTGCAGTTTTCTGTAATTTTCATAGTGCCGTTGCATTGAGTACATGTCTCTTTTGTTGTGGTTTCTTCTTTTTTCGTTCCGTTACATTTTGGACAGTTTCCGATGTCTTCATATTTTTCGTTTACTCGCCCATTTCCTCCGCAAGTAGGACAGTATTTAGGGACAGTTTTTGTTCCATTGCAGATCTTGCATTCTTCACTTCCTGTCGCCACTTTTTCCTTTCCATTTGAATCGCAGTTACTACAGGGGATCGGGACTTGTCCATCAGCACCGCAAGTTGAGCATGGTGAGGGAAATGATGAAACTCCAGTTTTTGGGTCACTGTCCCATACAATAGCGATATGAGTCCATTCATTTCGGTTGTGTCTTCCTAATCCGGAGTTCATACTTGAATCAGAGCTTACATAATCATTGGTTACCATGTATTCATCGGCAGTTGTTACGCTTGGCCGTTGATCGATTTCCCAAAACCACAAATATCTTCCTTTGGGCTGGAATAACAAATAATTTCGCCAGACGCCGCTACTGTCGTTTTTAACAAATTCATGTTTAGGGTACTCGAGATATTTATAAGGGAACGCGAAAAGCTCAAAAACAGTTGTGTTGAGTGTTTGGTTAACGCCAGCCCTGATCTCCGCGATACTGCATCTGGTAGCCGAGAATAATATTCTTGGCTTTGTGCTGCTATATCTTTCGGTGTTAATATAGTTTGATTTTAACCAGAAGGATAATGAGCCGTATAATCTTTGCGTTGGTTTATCTTGGCCTGTTTTAGGGTCTTTTTGTTTCTCGTAAGCGACAAAATTACTTTTGTGATATGTTGGAGTAGCGCCCCATTCCGAATAAGCTCCATCTGGGTAAAGCGATCCGGGGCCTTCCTTGGAGTCATTGAAAAGACTCTTGGTATTGGGCCGATTGAAGGATGCGCCATGAGGAACCAGGTTGGCGTCGGCCTCCTCTGTTTCTTCCTCAATGTCGACATCCTGGGTCCAACTGTCATTAGCTTTTAATGCTTTATCGAAATGAAGTCTCATTTTTACGCTTTGTTTTGAAGCGGTATTCTGAAGTGTGGCCAGCATAATTTGGCCGTCAGCTTCACAATTCTTGGGGTAATCATTTATGGCAGGTTCTGGATAAAGCTGAAGTGCTTGGTTGTCGCCGGTAGAAGTATTATACATTTCGCCCGATGGTATTTTGGATATAGTTCCGTTGGAAAAGTCTTTTTGAGTAGTTTGGTAGATATTTTCCCAAAGTTTAACAATGCATTTTATTCGATAATCGGAGAGTATTCTGCGGGGTAATTCGGCAATTGGGGTGCCTGAAGTGCTTGGGGTTGGTGTTGACAACAGGCCTTGGGACTCGATTTCAAAATAGCCCATAGGTTGGAAGCAAAATTCGGTTGTATAAATATTTAAATCAGCCTTGTCCACAAAGCGCCAAGTAGTTTTGTTCGGGTTGAAATCATTCAATAAAGTGTTTGGATTTGCATTTGCTCTGATAATATCATAAAGAGCTTCTGTTTTTATATCGCTGCTTGCACCCAGAGTTCCATCATAGATTAAATCCTTAAGGAAGTTATCGAAATCATCCCAAGATGAAAATTGTTTTTCTGCTCTTTTCGTTATTATTTTGTCGGCAATTTGTTCGGCCAAACTATTTTGCCCGATTTTTTTCAGGTCAATACTGGTAGATTGAATAATTCCTATCCTTTGAGCATTATTTATTCCGTCATCTTTATATGTTGATATTGTTGGTGGAAATTCAAGACCAGCGGTGGAAACATCCTCTTCCTTAAGGTAGAAACCCTCAATATTGCCGAATACCGCCATAAGGATGGGTTTGGCCGCGACGTTGATGTTTATCGGGGCGCGTTTTTCAAGTTCCAGTTTGCCCGGGTTAAGAGAAGCCCAGGTATAGACATTGCTTCCTACTTCAAGTTGGCGTTTGTTGCCGTCCAGCGTTCGGCAGGGCCTTTCGGACAGCGGTTTGGGCTTGACAACTTTTTCGTTGATATAGGCGTAAACGGTCAGGTAGGGGGATACTTTGTTGTAGGTATCCGTGCCCAGGGTTGTTTTTAACTCTTCCTTGGTGGAAAATTTCTTGGTGGCCAGCGAATAGCGGACGTTGATAATCCTGGAGCCGAGATTATCGCCCAGGTCTAGGATAATACCTATGTTATTGAGTATTTGTTCCAGCCCTTTGCTTTCGCTGTTGATGCAGATCATGCTGTTGCAATCGGTTATTTTTATGGCGAAGGTATCCGAAGTCCCACTTGTAACAGCTGGTAGTTCGCCCGAATATCCGCGTTTGTGGTTCTTGAACTGGAAAGTTTTAGGTTTATCATCTTTATCAACTGTTGCGAATGATGGCCGGAGTGCGTAATCCAGCGGGCAGTCGGCCACGTTAAGTATGCCATTTTTATTCTGGTCTTCATCCGCATCGAGCTTGCCGTTTTTATTGGCATCCTCGCCCCAGTACATGGCTTCGGGTGGAAATTGAGCGTTGGTTGCTTTAATTTTAGCGATAGCTGTTTCGATGCCGCTTTGGGCAATCATCTTAGCCCGGACTCGGTCTGCGTAAGAAGCCGAGCTGGTCTTGTCGATCCGGGCTACCAGGCTGAAGGTTACGCCCAGAAGTACCAGCAGAACCAGAATACCCAGAACCACTATGAAGACGACGCCTTTTTTGTCAGCTGTAAATCTGTTCATAATTGCCTCCTATTTAGAAGTTAAAAGTTCAATACTTCCCCATACGGAGAAGGTTCTTGATGATGACGAATAACCGGCCATAAAATTATCGCCTTTATTTATTATTGTGCCGGCCGGAGCAATAATGCGCAATTTATTCTGTCCGGGCAATCCGGATGCGGTTGGGCAATTGACCCTGAGCCAGCCTTTTTCCAGAACCAGCGTCCGGTTGTTTTCCTCTATCTTAACCGACGACTCCTTGCCGATGCCCAGAATAGTTCCGTCGGTCAAGGTTATTTCCTTATCGGCGACCAAGCTGGTTTCCCGCGCTAGGTCAGGAGAAACCATATAGTTCATCATTATAAAAATGCTTAGGATGCTTAAAACAACCGCTGCCGCCGGGTAAATAATAGGATACAGCCAAATGCTTTCCGACGGTTTAGGCATTCCGGCGATATGCATTTTGCAGTTCAGCGCGGCCGTATTAGGCGGAGACATTCTCTTAAAGGTTTCTTTAAGCATGCCTTCCAGCTCTTTAGGCAGCTCCGGCTCTGTCATGGCTGATTTATCATTTTCGTCAAAATTATTCATACTTAAGCCCATCTTTCAGTAATTTATAAGCTCGTGCCAGGGTGCCGGTTACCGTTCCGACCGGTTGGTCAAGCGCCCGGGCGATTTCTTCACAACTCATTCCCTGTTGGAACCGCATAGTTAACAGCAGGTAATGATTTTCCGGCAGTTCCTTCATCAGGTGCATCAGGTCTTCCAGTCTCTCCTTTTCGGCATTGCCGGCCTTGGTTATCAGCTCCGGATCGGTCGATTTAGCCGATTCCATGGTTTCGGTTTTATGACTGATTGCACGCTTTTGGTCACGAACCCATTCGCCATGACAGTTTCGGGCAATGGTAAAGAGCCACTCGGCAAACCCGGTTCTGGCTGACAGCTTTCGAAGTGACCTGTAACCGCGTAAAAAGGTCTCTTGCGTCAGCTCTTCGCTTGTAAGTTGGTTATTTACCCGCAGGTAAATATACCCGAAAACAGCCTTATAATACCTGTTAATCAGCTCCTCAAAGGCTTTCTTGTCGCCTTTTTTAGAGGCTCGGACCAACTCGATATCAGGCGCCCGGTTATCAGTACCTCCTTTTAGGTTATCCTGTTCCTGAGGCTTATTATCCACTCAAAACGCCTTTCTGCCCCAAAAAGCCGGGATATTAACACTTCCCTCTACCATATATATGATCGGCGAGGCCATTTTACTACAAAAATCTGAGAATATTATAAAAAAATATTTGTCAAAGTAAAGATAAATAATGCCCGGTTGGCATAGCTTTTGCCTTGACCACGCCTGAAGTCGTGATGCCATCCGGTAAATAATTACTTATCCGGCGGCTTGTACGCAAATTCTATCTTGCTGACACCTGCCTTTTTACATATATTGATTACATTAATAACTGCCTGGGTTGGTACCTTAAGTTGAGGGTCTATCTTGAATGGGATAGGTTTTTCGGTTATTCGATTTCTCTGATCCGCCGTAATTGAGGTTACCCGTTTTTCCAGAGCGTCCCAATCCGGTATGTTCTCGGTGCCGATTACAATTTTGCTCATCAGCGGTTTGCTATCCGGGCTATAGATAAGCTTGATACGCACTTCATTTAGATCATCTGGTTCTGTAACGATAGTCGGTTCTGGGCCTTTATTCTTTGGCAGATAAGACTGCAGTTTTCCTTCCAATGACTTGAAATGAATCGAGCACATAAAGAAGATAATCAGCTGAAAAATCACGTCAATCATCGGAGTCATGTTTATTTCCATACTTGGGTCGTCGTCTTTTCTTTTAATACGGAACATATATTTACTCCTTTCTTAATGGTTGGCAGGCGATTAGTTCCTTTAGGATAGCCATTTATCTCCTTTCCTAATATATATATGATCGGCGAGGCCATTTTACTACAAAAAAATAAGAATTATTGGAAAATTTATATTGACATTCCGTCACAGCCTCGTAAAATCTATTTATGATAACCGTTATTCGTTGAATGATGAGGTGATTTATGGGTGGATGCCCGGGACAGGATACCAGGTTCTGGAAGCCCGAGGACATATTCGATGTCGCCTGCCCAAAATGCCGGGCCGGGGTTGAGTTTTGGAAGGATGATGTCTATCGGCGTTGTAAAAAATGCGGACATCGTTTCCGGAATCCTAAGCTTGATCTTGGCTGTGCCGAGTGGTGCCAGCATGCTAAATATTGCATTGGCCGTGATTTGAAGGATGTGGAAAAGGACGCACCCTGCGCCGTTGAAACAGGGGATGTCAATAAGAAAACATTATTAAATATGGAAAAGGACAGCAAATATGAAAGACGCGATGAAGACAAAAAGAAAGATAGTTAAGATAGACGAGTCCAAATGCACCGGTTGTGGTCAATGCGTTACTGGTTGTGTTGAAGGGGCTCTGAAAATAGTCAACGGCAAGGCTAAATTGGTCAGCGAGACCTACTGCGACGGCTTAGGTGCTTGCATCGGCGAATGCCCCGAAGGCGCTATTACTATCGAAAATCGCGAGGTGTCTCCATTTAGCCTGGCCGCGGCCGAAAAACATAAGGAGCAGGCGGCCGCCAAGACTTTGCCCTGCGGTTGCCCGTCCAGCCAGGTTAGGGATTTGAGCAATGAGCGTTGTCCGTCAGCCACCGCTCCGTTCTCTGTCCGGCCCGATTCCCGGCTGGCTAATTGGCCTATCCAGTTGATGCTGGTGCCGTCCACCGCGCCGTTTCTGCAGAATCGCGACTTGGTCATTGCGGCAGACTGTACCTCCTATGCCTATGCCGATTTCCACCAGGACTTCATTAGCGGTAAATCGCTGATTATCGCCTGCCCAAAACTCGACGACAGCCAGTATTACCTGGAAAAACTTACGGACATATTCAAGACAGCTAAAATCAAGTCAATCACCGTTTTGCATATGGAGGTGCCGTGCTGTTCCGGCCTGGTTCATATCACCAAAAAGGCGCTTGAGTCGTCAGAAAAGAAGATACCGGCTCGCGAAATTACCATCGGCATCAAGGGTGATATTAAGGCGCAATCGGATATTTAACCGTTCGGATCGCCTGGCCTATTTAATTCTTGACAGGGCACCGCTTTTAATATAAACCATAGCCCTATGAAATTTATATGCCTGTTAATCATCGCCGTGCTGGCTTGTTTGCCCGGCTGTGTTGGAGTCGGCGGAGCCGCCGCCAGCGCCGTACTGACTCCGGTAGCCATGGCCCAGCAGTATTACCAGATGGGCCAGCAGATGATGAACACCAACAACGACTACCAGTCCGCGGCAAATTCATTCCAGAAAGCGTTGGAGCTCGATTCTCAGTATACCGACGCCCGGAACGGACTGATTATGGCCTATGCCAAGCTTGACCAACCGGAAAAGGCTTTGGATTTTCTGTCCCATCTTGGCGGCGTAACGGCTGGCAGCATGGGTGTTGACGGCAGCAATGTGGTTGATTATCCTTTGTCGTCCGAAATTACCGACAGCGAATTCGCCCGTATAACAGTCTCGGAGTATGAAAAGGAAATACAGGAAAATCCCTATAACCCCAGGCCTTATTACAACCTGGGCAACCACTATTGCCAGATGGGCCAGAACCGTAAGGCGATGCCTTACCTGTGTAGTGTACTCAGGCTGACCAAGCCCGACAGCGAATTGTATCAGAACGCCAAAAGATTATTGAGAATGATGGGAGCGATATAAAGTGAATACTTACCACGAAGAACGACTCAAGAAATTGGCTGCGCTTAAAGAATTGGGTATCAATCCCTTTACCTACTCTTTTCCGGACAGCGTTTCGATTAAGGAAGTGCTCGAGGATTTTGCCAAAATCGAAGGCCAGGCTCATGCTGATATTGGCCAGCCCGCAAGCAAGCCTGTAACCGTAGCCGGGCGGCTTATGGCCATCCGCGGCCACGGCAAGGCCGCTTTCCTGGACCTGCGTGACTGGTCCGGTAGGGTTCAGCTATACATCAAGAAAGATAAGATAGACGAAAAACAATATCGGGTTTTCGAGCTTCTCGATATCGGCGATATCATCGGCATCAAGGGCGACTTGTTCAAGACCAAGACCGGCGAGATAACCATACTGGTCACCGCATTAACATTGTTGACCAAGTCATTATTGCCTTTGCCTGAAAAGTGGCACGGACTCAAGGATGTCGAAATCCGCTATCGCCAGCGCTATCTTGACCTTATTTCCAACCCCGAGGTGCTCCAGACATTCCTAAATCGTACCCAGATAATCAGGTATCTGCGCTATTTCCTGGACGACAAAGGTTTTGTCGAAGTGGAAACGCCTATGATGCACACGATACCGGGCGGTGCCGCGGCCCGGCCGTTCATTACCCATCACAACGCGCTGGATATGGATTTATACCTCAGGATTGCACCGGAGCTCTACCTCAAGCGCCTGTTGGTCGGCGGTATGGAAAGGGTCTACGAAATCAACCGCAACTTCCGCAACGAAGGCATATCCACGCATCATAATCCCGAGTTTACTATGATAGAAATTTACCAGGCTTACGCCGATTACAACGATATGATGAACCTGACCGAATACCTGGTTACCGAGATAGCCAAAAAAGTCTTGCCTTCGCTTAAGATAACCTTCAATGATACGGCGTTGGACCTGACTCCGCCCTGGCAGAGGAAGCCTTACATAGAACTGTTTAACCAGCACTGCGGCGTGGATTACCACGATCAGGAAGCGGTGCTCAAAAAAGCCGGGGAGTCCGGCATAGCAATACCGAAGAATGCCTCTTTTCCCAAGGTGGCCAACGACCTGTTTGAAAAATTTGTCGAACCGCACCTGGTTGGCCCGATATTCGTGACCGATTACCCGGCGGCTATATGTCCGCTGACCAAATCCAAGCGTGACAATCCCGAGCTGGCCGAGCGGTTCGAACTGTTTATGACCGGTATGGAACTGGCCAACGCCTTCAGCGAGCTTAACGACCCGGCCGACCAACAGTCCCGCTTCGAATGCCAGCTCAAAGAAAAGGCCGAAGGCGCCGTCAAGCTGGACGAAGACTACGTCACGGCCCTGTCCTACGGCATGCCGCCGGCCGGTGGGCTGGGTATCGGTATCGATCGCCTGGTTATGGTTCTGACCAACAGTAAATCCATCAGGGATGTGATTCTTTTTCCGACATTACGGCACGTGAGTGAAGTTAAATCTAATGAGTAACAGCGAATTAGCAGGTATTTCTTTCCATTCCACTTCCACCTATACGTTGGTAGACGAGATAGGCCGGGGCGGTATGGGTATAGTTTTCCTGGCCGAAAAGCATACCGAAGGCGTCAATGACTATGTCGTTCTGAAAACGGTTAAGACGCTTTCCAAAGAGCACGAAAGTCGGCTAAAGCACGAAGCCAATATTGCCACTATGCTTCGGCATGAAAATATCGTCAAGACTTACGGTATGGAGTCATTACCGGTATCGTCGTTACCGCCGTCGTTTCGCGGCGAGATAGATTCTCTTTCAGCCGGTCAGCCCAAGGATCAGCGGCGTTACAACCATTTTTCTCCGATAGGGCAGATGCTTAACCGGAAACAGCCGGTCTTGTCTACTCATAAAATACATCCGTCACACGCGCCGGACAATCGCAAGCTTTATTTCATCGCCATGGACTATGTCCAGGGGCCGGACTTGCAGACCCTTTATAGCGACCACCTGGAAAAACATCTGCTTATACCATGCGAACTGACCGGCTTCATCATCAGCCGCATCTGCCGGGCGTTGGGTTATGCGCACCAGTATATCATCCACCGCGACATCTCGCCCGGTAATATTCTGATTAACAACCACGGAGTCTGCAAGCTGTCCGACTTTGGCGTGGCCGCCCAGACGCAAGAGGAAATGAAATTCTTCGCCGGCAAACTGGCCTATATGTCGCCGGAACAGATTAAGCAGGAGGGTATAGACACTCGCACCGACATCTTTTCGCTCGGCCTGGTGGCCTACGAGCTCATTACCGGCATCCATCCCTACACCTATCCCCGGCGGTTGTCATTTGAAGAGCAAAGGAACTGGGTCATAGACCAGATGTCCCGTGAAATCATTCCGCCGCATCAGTTCCGGACCGACATTCCCGAATCGTTGTCATTAATCATTATGAAGATGTTGGCCAAGGATAAGAACAAGCGCTATCAGAATATGATAGACGTCGGCGACGTGCTCGAACAGAAATACCTCTACGCACAGGGGTTCGGACCGACCAATAACAGCCTGTCAGCTTATATCGATATCTTCTACAGCGATTTTAAGGAATACAAGAATGAGCAACTGCGCCAGCTCAACTTTCTTAAAGGCGAGGATGGGAATCTGGTTCTGACCCGGAACATCCGGCACCGCTATTACACACCCGAGGGCCTGGAATTCATCAAATCCATACCGGAAACTAGGTTGAGTTACAGCCTGTCCAGTCAGACGCCTGCGGAACAACCCGCTCCGGAGTAAGAAAACGGTTAATAATAGTAGACAGAAATTATTCACCACAAAGGCGCCAAAGTCATTATTTAGTATTCTTTGTGGTTAGGTTTTAAAGCACGTTAGGTGAGCTTTTCAGTGCGGATATCCATTTATTCCTCAAAACCAGGTCTTCTGCCAGGCAGACCCGGTCCTGGCCGGTATCGGCGTCGCGCAGGACTTTGACTTTGCCCTGGCGTTGGAGCCGGCCCAGTGTCATGCGGATGCCCAGCCGCGCCGCTGATTCCGGCGGCAATAGACCTTGCAGTTTGGGAGAGATGATTTCCTCGTAATGGGCCAGGAGCTCTTTCACGGCCGCGTTCTTATTGGAGTTCAGGTATTCCAACAATCTGGCCGCCGATAAATCCAGTTCGGTATCAACTACTTCGATATTATCCGGTATGTGAGTTTTAGACATAAACAACACCTTTCACATTAGGTTGCTTGATTGTTAACGAGCCAGATATTGTTATCGTATTTTTAGGGAAGATTCTTTACACGGGTTATTCACGTAGTGGCGTGAATAATGTCCGTTAGCCTCGCAGAACAGATAAAATCTGATCGAGAGGCTTACGGCCGTGTAATCCCGATTACTTCAATATGATACTATGTCCCGAATTCTTTCGGGACATAGGTTAGTAAATAATCGGGATGTCACTATTCACATTAGACAAATAAATTGACTTCCAAGGTGCGATTAAGTAATGTGTGAATCATTCCTTGCCCGGTTATCGGGTAATGAGATATGTCAAATAACATAATAAGAAAGGAACTAATATGAAACCAGGCAATAAGCGCTACTTGTTAATATGCACCCTGATAGTATCAACGGCATTATTCGCCGGATGCCAATCCGGAGCCCAAAAACCCATCGTGCCGCCACCGCCGGTGGCGCCGGTTGTCAAAGAAGCGCCCAAGGATGCTAAGGGTGTTATCAAGAGGGCAGTGGAAAACTTTGCCGACGCTAAAAGCGTCTCGTCAAAAATAGTGATGGAGATGGGTGTAATGGGAATGAATATCAGGATTCTTGACTGCGACAGCGCCAGATATGACAAGGATATCTATGCTCATGGCGAATTAATCGATGGGAGCAACGGATTGACAAAAACGCCGTTTGAATATTATTCAGATGACACAAACGCGGTTATGATGGATCCGGCCGACAAAAAGTGGGCATTGGCATCGCCGGCCCAGAAGTCTATGATATTAGCCGCGGAGATGTTCCCGGCCGGCCTGAACCAAATCCCGGGAATCAACCAGGATGCCTTAATCAGCAAAGAGGAAAAAATAGGAGACAAATCCTATCAGGTCATAGAACTGACGGTTAACCCCGAGACAATCAACGACAAAGCATTCGGCGGCAGCGGCGTGCAGGGTATGGCCGGCAAGTTTGACAAGGTGACAATAAAGATGTGGGTGGCCAAGGACGCCTATCTTTTATCCAAGGTCATTCTTGATATGGAGGGGAAAGCGGCCGGAGCCGCCGTAAAAATGAAGATGGAGATGAATTATTCAAATTATGACAAGGGAGATGCGATAGTTATTCCGCCCGAGGCAAAAGAACTGCTGGCGGCGCCGGACACTAAGGCCGTCAGCGCCGGAACAGGCACCGATAGCGAGCTAACCCAGTTTAAAAGAAGGGCTCAGTTGAGTGCGTCAGAGGAAGAAGTGATTTCAAAGGCGGTCGTCAAGCTGGCATCGCTTAAAATACCGGAATTGTATAATAAATACGTTGATTTGGACACGTTTGAGGTGCTGGATTATGATGTTTTGATAGAACGGCTTAAGGATATCCGGGTTGTTTATGTGGCCGAATCGCATACAAATTCGGTTCACCACAAATTCCAGGAAAAGGTCCTCGAAAGCCTGGCCCAGAAGAATCCCAAGGCCGTTCTGGCAATGGAGTTCCTGTACCGTTCCAAACAGCAGGTCTGCGACGATTATATCGCCGGAAAAATCACCGAATCTGAGTTTGATAAAGCGGTCAGGGCAGGATTCAGCAACGAATGGTATGAGCTGTATTATGTCGGATTAGTCCGCTACGCCAAAGAGAACGGCCTGAAACTGCTGGGATTGAACGTGGAAAAAGAGATAAAGAACAAGCTTGTTGACGAGGGCTGGGATAAACTGACTCCGGCCGAGCAGAAGCTTATTGCCAAAGACATAGACACCTCCAATAAGGCGCACCGCGAGTTCGTGATGAAGTCATTTGAAGAGATGAAAAAGATGTCGCCCAAGTTCAACGAAGACCGGATGTATGTTTTGCAATGCGTCTGGGACGAAACCTTCGGCGAGGCCATAGCCAACTACCTTAAAGCCGCCGACAACCCGGCATCACAGGTAATCGTCGTGGCCGGAGCCGGCCATATCGAATACAAATTCAACATTCCCGAACGCTCATACAAGAGGTATCCGGCAACCTACAAAACACTGATACCGGTCAGTATCACCGAAAAGACGGCAGATAAAGAAGGGCTGTTCCGGGAAGCGCTGTCTTCCTACATAGGCGATTTTATCTACTTCGCCCCGCCCGACAAAGGCGAATAACGAGGTGGTGACCATAGAGCCTGGGCCTATGCCTACCGGCCTTAGCGAAGCATTCTTTTAGGGACTACGGTTGGGATAAATAAAGGGAAATGAAATCAACAGGAGTCGGATTTGAAAAACAAGAAAAGTATCATTGCTTTAGCCGGACTATTTATAATTGCCGGACTGGTTCTGGTGCTTGAAAACTATTCACTGCTGAGCGGCATAAGCAAATTCTGGCCTGCCCTTATTCTTATAACCGGAAGCGGTTTTGTTTTACTGTTCTTTAGCCGCCAAAGAAGAGATGCCGCGCTTATCTGGCTCGGTTCATTCATGATTTTGCTGAGCATATTTTTCCTCTGCCTGAATAATACTTCATGGACGGTTCTGTCATACCTTTGGCCGGTTTTTTTGGGTATTGTCGGGATGAGTTTTTTTATGACCAGCGTTTTTGCCAAAGGCAAAGTGCATATTTATATGGCGATATCGTTCATAACCGTCTTCCTGGTTTTATACTTCGTCTTCACTATTTCTTATAAATTATGGCCGATGTCATTGGTATTGTTCGGCATAAGTTTATTGGTTATTGACTATTTTAACAAGATGAACCCCGATGTGAATCGGGATAAGACCCAGTATCGCCCCGAACCGCCTTCGGCGGCATCGGGACTAACTGGCTCTAACGAAAGCGAGAATGGGAAAGAAAATGTATAATAAAAGAGTTCTATTCGTCGAGCCAATGGGCACGCATTCCAATGTCTTTGCCAGGTTTATGACCATCCCGCTGTTGGGACCGGTATACCTGGCAACGATAGCGCGGGATGCCGGATATGACGTCTCTGTTTTTAACGAGAATATAACGGGCCGAGCAATCAGTCCTGATGAACTTGCTTCGGTTGATATCTTATGCCTAAGCTGTATAACCGCCACGGTTACCCGGGGCAAGGAAATAGCAAAAGAATATAAATCAATCAGGGAATCACACGGACTTGAATCCAGAACCGTCATCGGCGGAATCCACGCCAGCATGATTCCGGACGATGTTATCCCGCATTTTGACCAGGTCGTTATCGGAGAAGCCGAAAATATCATTCTGGACGTGCTGTCCGGCAGGATTAAAGATAAAAAGATATATGCGCCAAGGCCGGATAACTTGGGTGGTCTGCCTCTTCCCGATTTTACCCTTATCAGGAACTGGGAAAAAATACGCACCTGGCCGTTAATGACGTCCAGAGGTTGTCCTTATGATTGTAACTTCTGCTCTGTTACCAAAATGTTCGGCAGGGATTACCGGGCCCAGACAGCCGAAAGGGTTATTGAGGAGATTTCAAGATACCGGGCTGGGCATATATTTTTCGTGGACGACCATTTTGCCGTCAATACGGAAAAGACAACCAGGCTCCTTGACATGATGATTGAACATGAATTTAACCGCTCATGGTCAACTCAGTTAAGAACCGAAGTAACCAAAAAACCGGAATTTATCGCCAAGATGAAACAGGCCGGTTGTGAAAGAGTATATATCGGCTTCGAATCCATAAACCCGCAAAGCCTGAAAGATATGAACAAACATCAAACGGTTGATGACATAAAACGTTCAATCAGGGTTTTTCACGCCAACGGTATAGAAGTGCACGGCATGTTTATCGTGGGCAACGATGCCGATACCAAAGATGTCTTTAAGATGACGGCTGATTTTTGCCACGACAGCAAGCTTGATTATGTCCAGTACTCGATATTGACTCCTTTGCCGGGGACTAAGACATATTTCAAACTGGAAGAGGAAAAAAGGATTCTGCACAAAAACTGGGAATTATACGACGGGCTGCACGCCCTGTTTACCCCGACAAATATGACCGCTTACGAACTGCAAAACGGTTTGATAGAATGCTTCAGCGATTTCTATTCATACACAAACGCATTCAACGACGCCTTGAACACTGTCGTTGAAAGAGTCGCATCTGTCACAAAACTAATGCCATCAAAACCGCATAGGGCATCTTTTTATCGTTCTTTTATGAAATTTGCCGGCAAGGGAATTGTGAAAAGCTGGCTTAAGCACAACAAGTTTTATTTTAACTATCTTAATCATATGGGTAAACCTTCTGTTGCTTGCCATCAACGGGTCCGGTGACACCCTGCAGGCGCTACACACATCAGAAATGACAAAAATCGTCACTTTTTGCCTAAAATCAGGGGTTTTTGAGGGCAAAGTGACAAAAATTGCCCCTGCGGGAGGCTTTGCTCTCGGTGTACACGCCTTCAAAATACAAAAACCAACTCTCTCCTTATAGGTTTAAACCGTTTATGCCACCGGCACAAGTCTGCTATGCCACCGGCATAAGCCAATTATGTACGTAGCACAAGTATATTATGCCACCGGCACAAGACTATTATGTACGTAGCACAAGTATACTATGCCACCGGCACAAGACTATTATGTACGTAGCACAAGTATACTATGCCACCGGCACAAGACTATTATGTACGTAGCACAAGTATACTATGCCACCGGCACAAGGCTATTATGTACGTGGCACAAATATACTATGCCACCGGCATAAGGGATTTACTGTATTGGAGGCGAAGGAAGCACTTGCCGCTTCCATAGATAACCCGGGGGGGATATACGGGGAGGGGAGTCCTCCCGGAGGGGGTGGGGGGTGGTGTTTTTATGCCTTGGATTGGTATTTCTGGAAATCCAGTTTAACGCTATGGGTTGCCAGCCAGTTCGGAGTAAGGGCTGATTAATATGATTGCCCAGTTAAGACAAATTTATCCTAAATAATCGAAGGGCTTAACTGGATTTTCTGCTAAATAGACGGAATCTAATATCCATGTAACTCTTTTTAGTCGAACTGGTCCTAGCCCCGACGTAATAGTTGGGATAATGTGCCACTAAGTCGCTTTGCTCCAAGTGGCACTAGGCCTTGCCAAGAAGGCGGAGCATTCCGTCAAGAATAGTTAACGGGTGTGGGGGACAGCCGGGGATGTAAAGGTCTACCGGGACGATGGTATCGGCTCCGTCGCAGGATTCGGGATGCCCGCTGAACAGCCCGCCGGAGATGGCGCAGGCGCCGGTTGCAATGACTATTTTTGGCTTGGGCAGGGCGGCATAGGTTTTTCCCAGGGCTAACCTCATATTTTTGGTTACCGGCCCGGTAATCAACAGGCCGTCCGCGTGGCGGGGCGAGGCGACGAACTGGATTCCGAACCGGCCGAGGTCGAACACGACCGTGTTTAAGACGTTGGTATCGGCTTCGCAGGCGCCGCATCCGCCGGCGCTTACCTGGCGTAGTTTGAGCGATTTGCCGAACAGTTTCAGGAGCTTGGTATCCAATGGCTCCGGCGCTTTGTGGTCTTTTCCCTTAAGGATGAGTTCGGCCCGGGTTCGTCCGGCCAGGCTGTGGTTACGCCCGAAGGTTACGGCGTCAGGCGCTATCCGGGCGCATTGGCCGCAGAATACGCATCGGCCCATATCCAGGCTGAGGTTATTGCCGGCGCTTATCTTTAATGCCGCGGTCGGGCAGGCCTTAACCGCGTCTGCTATATGCCCGGCGCTGTTTGATACCGGCGCCGGCCGTCCGATAAACCGCTCTGGCAGGACGGGCAGTCCTTTCGGATACGGTATGGTCCGGTATTTCTGTTTCAACCGGGCGATAAGAATGTCCCACATAGTTTATTAATCCTTGTATACTAAATATTACAAATCGTGTCCGCAATAGGACAGGTTAAAACTCTTGTTGCACAGCGGGAAGTCGGATATCTGCTGGTTCCGCAATGCCAGCGCCAGCCCGAACCAGTTATGGAACGACGGGTCGATTACCTTGTAATGACCGACCCGGCCGGCACGGTCCGTGATGATGCAGTGGCAGATTTCTCCGCGCCAGCCTTCTGTCAGTGAAACCACCAATGAATCCGGTTTTAGTGTGGCTTCCGGCACCGAAATCGGTCCGCCCGGGATGGATTTTATTTGTTCCTTTATAAATGCGATAGACCGTTGTATTTCCATCCAGCGCACAAATGCCCGGGCGAAGACGTCGCCGTTGTTCCAGGTGGAAACGGGTATATGAGCGTATTGGTAGTAGCCCTGCGGGAAATCGCGCCGGATATCGCGTTCCAGCCCGCTGGCCCTGGCGGCCACGCCGACCAGGCCGGTCGTTTCCGCGGTTGATTTGGAGACGACGCCGGTTTCCTCAAACCGGGCCATAACGGAACTGTTGCTCCAGAGGAGGTTGACGGCCGATAGGGTGTCCTGTTCCGCATTGAGAAGCCGTTGTCCAATCTCTTGTATTTGTCTTTCGTCTATGTTATGCATAATTCCGCCCGGTCGGACAAGTCCGCGCCCGAAGCGGTTGCCGCACAAGACGGCGGTCATATTAAGGAAATCGCCGCGAATCCGGCCGCAGTAAGAAGCGGTGGGCAGGAATGCCACGTCTCCGGCCAGCGCGCCCAGGTCGCCGACGTGGTTGGCGATACGCTCCAGTTCCAGCGCGATGGCGCGCAGAACTTGCCCGCGCGCCGGCACGGACAAGCCGGACAGAGCTTCGATTGCCTGGCAATATGCCAGCGTATGGCCGATGGTCGTGTCGCCGGCCAGTGTTTCCATATAGTGGGCGGTTTTCTTGTCCGGTCCGCCAATCAAACGGCGTTCGATGCCGCGATGCTGGTAGCCCAGCGAGATTTCCAGGTGCAATACGTCTTCGCCGTGGCATTGGAACCGGAAATGGCCGGGCTCGATAATACCGGCGTGGACCGGGCCGACCGCGACCTCGTGGATTTCGTCGCCGCTGACCTGGAAGAATCCGGTTGTGCCGCAGACTGGTTCCGGTTGCCGGGGAGTGCCGCTGGTTTTTTTTCCGTCCCGGTATGCGGTATGGAATCGGATGGGTTTAAGCCAGGGATGGCCTTCGGGTTTTACGGACCATTGTTCGGCTATTTCGCGCTCGAACCAATGCGCTTGTGGGCAGTCCGAGGTGAGTGAATCAAACGAATCCCCGGGGAAAGATGATGCCGCGTATAACAATCCGTTTTGGTCGTCGGCCAATACGGCGATAATCCTGACCTTGCCGGAACTGTCGCCGGAGCCGTAAAAGGCCGCTAAACGGCGGCCCTGATGGATGGATTCAATGATGTGTTCCCTGAAATCATTGAACTCCAGCGCCGGCAGTTCCGCCATCGGGACCGCGATTGATGGTTTTATCTCCAGAAACCGTTTCATATATTGCCGCTCCATATAATCTTTGCCGCGTCAGTCAGGACATCCCGAAGAGCCTGGGGCATCCATAAACCCAGTATTAAAAGCGCTGCTAAGGGGATGCCGACAATGACGACTTCGGAGAAGGTGACAGAGGTTTTGTTCTTCGTGCTTTGAGCCGCGCCGTATGACATATTGATAACCATACGGAGCATACCGATGAATATCATTCCGGCGCCTGCCAGGGAAAGGGCCAAGGTGACGTAGTCTTTGGCCTGGGCGGCGGCCTTGAGTATGAAGAATTCGCTCAGGAAAATCGCGAATGGGGCGACGCCGATGAGCGCCAGTGAACTGCCCAGCAATCCGATTCCCCATAGCGGGGCCGTTTTCAGCACGCCCGAGATGTTTCTCATATCGTATGTGCCGTATATCTTGCCGACATGGCCGGCGCTCCAGAAACTGAGCGTTTTGGCCAGCGAGTGGTTAATCGAGTGGAAAAGCGCGGCAAAGGCGCCGAGCGGGCCGAGGCCCAGCCCGACCGTGATGATTCCGATATGTTCGACGCTGCAGTATGCCAAGAGTCGTTTCAGGTTATGTTGGGTGACGATGAATGCGGCGGAAACCAGGATTGAGAATAGTCCGAAGAAAAGCAGGATGTGCTTGACCCAGGCTGCACCGGCGGCAGGTTCGACGATTGGGATAAACCTCATGATGCAGTATAGGGCGGAGTTGAGCAGGAACCCCGAGAATAGGGCTGAGACGGGCGCCGGAGCCTGGCTGTGCGCATCGGGGAGCCAGCTATGCATCGGCGCCAGGCCGGCCTTGGTTCCGTAGCCGACAAACAGGAAGATAAAAGCCAGTTTTATTATCTTGGGGTCGAAGGATGCGGCATGCGTTTTTAGCTCCGTCCAGTTCAGGAACCTCAGGGAGCTCTTGTCGGCGAAGGAAGATGCGGCGCCGATGAGCAGGATGCCCATAAAAGCAAAGGCTACGCCGACGGAACAGACTATCAGGTATTTCCAGGTGGCTTCCAATGAAACCGGCGTGACATGCAGGCATATCAGGAAAGCGGTAATCAGGGTGACCGCTTCAAGCCCGACCCACATTACGCCCAGATTGTTGGAGAACAAAACCAGTTCGATGGCTGTGAGTGTGCCGAACCAGAGGGCGCCGAATTTGCGCGCGGTGTCCAGGTTAATCGGTTTCCCGGCCGGGCCGTTAAGGAAGTAAATCCGGGCGTAGAGCGAGTTGAGCCCGAAAATAACGGCCATAACCACTAAATGAAGCGCCGAAAGGGTGTCTATGTAGAACCATTGGCCGGCAAAGCTGACCGGGCCGGTTTTAAGGACAGAGTAACAGAAGATAAAAACGAGCGCGGACAGCAGGGACATGCCATAGGCAACGAAATTCATCACGGCGTCGGCCGATTTGAAGATGTAGCATAAAAGGCTGCCCAGGGCCGGTAAAATAAGCAGAAGCCAAAATAAATAATTCAGGGTCATACCTTGTTTATCCTTTTAAAGAGCTTAAGTGGTCGGAATCTATGGTGTTGAATTCCAGGTTAATATGGTAAATAATTATGGCCATCACAAAGACCGCGGTAAAAGCGTCAAGCAGGATTCCCAGTTCGATAAGGAACGGGATGCCTGAAACCATGGCCAGGCCGAAAGCGGCAATGCCGTTTTCGATGGTCAGATAGCCGATGACCAGGGTGACGGCATTTTTCCGGCTGATAATAAGGAACAGGCCGGTTAGTATCGTGAAAATAGACGCGGGGATTACGATATTAGTGCCGGCCACAGCCGTTGGAATAGGCATGGTGGCGCCGAGCCAGAAAGAGATTCCCAGCAGGACTATGCCCGCAAAAGAGGATGCGACATAACCGATGTATGGTTCGGATTCATGCCTGATATTGACTTCCCGCAGGGCGTTAGTCAGTATTTTGGGAAAAACACCGCCTTTTATGATGATAATCATTATGGCCATTAAGGCCGTTCTAATCGTAAGCTGGTGTCCGAAGGAGACCGGCAGCAAACCGACTATTATTCCCTGGAACGCCAATAAGGAAATGGAATAGGCCAGCCGGCTTGTTCCCAAAAGAGCCAGGTCGGTTAATATCACTACAGACAGTATAATATCGTTCATGTAATTTGGCTCCGGATGATTAATATAAATGCCAGGATGGAAAATGTCCCGGCAACGATAAGCAGCTGGGGTATCCGCACCAACCGTAATCGGGCCATTACCGATTCTATAATCCCGATAAGCGTCGCTAAAAGGAATAATGACCCGATGGCTATGAGCAGGTCAATAATTATTTTTCCGGTATGGAACGGCACTAAAACATTAATCAACAACATTCCCAATACCCACATTTTCAGCGATGAGGTGTATTGGATAAACGCGAAATCAGGTCCGCTGTGGTCAAGGACCATGACCTCGTGTATCATGGTAAGTTCCAGATGCGTGTTTGGGTCGTCAATAGGTATCCGGGCGTTTTCGACCAGGAAAACAATGACCCAGGCGCTGAGCACCAGCAGGAGCGGCGCCGAAATATCGTTCCATAAGGCAAATGAAAAGTGGGTGAAACAGCCGGAAAGCGATGTCTGGCCGGTCATTTTCACCAGTGCAATCAGTCCGATGGCGAAGGCCGGTTCGGCCATGGCCGAGAAGAAAGATTCACGGCTGGCGCCCATGCCTTCGAAGCTGGAGCCGGTATCCAGGGCGGAGATGATGGTTAAGAATCTCAGCAGCGCCAGGAGATATATCAGCAGGAAAATATCGCCCCGGAAAGAGAACAGCGCCGGAATGCCGGCCAGCGGGATTAATGTAATCAATAACAGCGCGATAGCCAGGCCGCCGACCGGTCCGGCCGCAAAGACCCAGGTGGTGGTCCGGCTGTAAACAGATTCTTTTTGGAGCAGTTTAATGAGGTCGTAATACGGCTGTAAGAGCGGCTGGCCATGCCGGCCGGCCCAGAAAGCTTTGACCCTGTTGATGATGCTTAACAGGAATGGGGCGCATATCAGGGCCAGGAATATGTTTATTAGCGAATATCCGTTCATAAATTAATTTTACATGCCGAAAATAATCAGTAACAGCAAAGTCAGCGCGATATAGAGCACATAAATCTGGACCCGTCCTTGCTGCATCACTTTTATCCGGTGAAGCAAGTTATATGCGATTCGGAAAAGGGGATTGAAAAGTATCGCCCGGGCTATATCCGCGCTGTGTGATTCAAAATGTGCCTCCGAAGGGAATACGCCTTCGGGTAATTTCCGGTCATAGGACAGTTTCTGGAAGAAACCTATCAACGGCAAAAACGGCTGGGCAAACGAGGATGCGGTATACTGCATCCGGCTGTTCGGCTGCGCATATCCGCAATCCCAGGTTACGGTTTTTTGGGCTTTTGCCTTTGGGGATAAATATTTGCGGAAAACCACAATGGCCGTGATAAGGAGAATCAAGCAGACAAACGACAGGGAGATGGCCTGCATTGATGCGGCCGTATCCTTGGGTAATATGCTGTAAATGGCCAGGCCGTTTGTCAATGCAAATACCTTTGATATGGCCGAAATGAAAAACAGCGGGTAAACTCCGATGGCGATACAGGCTAATGATATGGCCAGCATGGGGAATTTCATGCTGGTGCCGGGGTCATGCGCCTGGGCGGCTGCTTTGTTACGGGGCTCGCCCAGGAAACCTATCCCGAAAGCTTTGGTAAAACAGGCCAGGGCCAATCCGCCGATTATTACCAGCGCGATTATCACGGATATGGACGGTATCATAAGATGGTAAGTATTTGCCAAAACACCCTGTAACGCAGCCGAGAAAATCAGCCACTCGCTGATGAACCCGTTTAAAGGCGGAAGTCCGCATATGGCGATGGCGCCTATCAGGAACGAGGCGCCTGTTACGGGCATCCTTTTCAGCAAGCCGCCCAGCTTTTCAATATTCCGTTCGTGAGTGGAATGCATTACCGCGCCGGCGCTGAGAAACAGCAAACCCTTGAAGAGGGAATGGTTTAATACATGCATCAGGCCTCCGGCCAATCCCAAGAAAACCATGACCGGCTGGTTATAGCTTATTCCGAGCAGTCCGATGCCGAGTCCCAGGCAGATGATTCCGATATTTTCCATGCTGTGGTAGGCTAGTAACCGTTTTATATCATGCTGGGCGAGCGCGAATATCACGCCCAAAATGCCCGATGATATCCCGATAATAACCAGAGCAAAACCCCACCAAGCCGGGATAGTCCCGGAAATAAGCACGAATCTAATCAGCGCGTAAATGCCGGTTTTAATCATTACCCCAGACATCAATGCGGAAACATGAGATGGCGCGGCCGGATGTGCTTCCGGTAGCCATACATGCATTGGGAAGAACCCGGCCTTTACGCCGAACCCGATGACGGAAAAGATAAAAAACAGGTCTGCAAAATATTTACCGTATAGATGTGTATTACTCAAACCGTTGAAATCAAACGAACCGGTTTGGCTTCCGGCGATAAGAAACATAACGGTTAAAAACGCTGTTCCTATATGGGTGGCGATAAGATAAATCCAGGCTGAATCCCTGCTTGCCTCGTTTTCTCCATCAAATATAACCAGGAAAAATGAGGACAGGGACATGATTTCCCAGCTGAACAAGAATAGGATGGTATTTCTGGACGCCACGACAATGGCCATGCTGATAATCAACCAGTTAAACCAGAACCATGACCGGGCGGCTTTTTTTGCCAGGGCATCCAAATATCCCGAGCCGTAAATGCCCGACAGGGTGGACAGGAAGAAAATAGCCGTGAGGAAAAAGCCCGAAAGGCCGTCGATTTCAAGTGATATTTCGGCACCCGGTATGCCCCAGTTGAAAACAGCTGTTTCTGTAAGTCCATTAATAAGCATTAATATGGTAGAAATAAGCCCGATTAAAGAGCCGGCAATAGCGCCGTAACTTCCGATCTTAAATCCGATGCGCGGCGTATGGCTCATTAGCAATGAACCGATACCGCCCAAAAGCAGAATAAGTAATGCGAAAATAAATAATATCATTCTGCGGCGCTCTCCTCGTTTTTAACGGGGTTGGTGTCAATGTCGTTCAGCACGCTGAATATTTCATTGCTCAGTCCTTGGCGCTTTAAGACTTCTTTGAAAGACTCATTCTGTAGTATAAATGCCAGGCGGGAAAGAAGATAAAGATGTAACCGAATATTGGGGCAGATTAAAACGAAAAGAGCGGAAACAGGTTTCCCGTCTATGGCATGGAAATCAACAGGGTTTCCCGGGAAGCATAATGCGATTTGTGGTTTAGCGGATTGCACAATTATCGGGTTGCGCACATGCGGTATAGCGATGCCACCGCCTATTCCGGTGGAAGCCAATGATTCCCGCGCCAACAGCACCTTTAGAAGTAATTCGCGGTTTATGCTTTCGGGGAGATTTAATATCTTAACTATGGATTGCAGAACAGACTGCATATCCTTCCCTCCGACGCGGTAAAAAACACCACCTTCACGTAAGGCATCGGATATGGTTGGTAAAGGGGTATTTGCGCCCAGTTCGGTTTCCTGTGAAAAGCTGTCCAGATTTACATTAATCTTGCGCTCTAATGCCCACTCTAAAAGCTCCGATTTATTGAAACGGAATTGGTCTAAAACTTGGCAAGCAGGTATCTCGCCATTTTTTATCATGCGATATATGGTTTTTTCGGGGATATTCAGGAACTTAGCGGCATCTTTAACTGTTAGTTGCATGATTCTTTCTCTTATCTCATTGCCGGATAAATTAAAACAATTAAATCAGCATTGGAAATTAATTTTGGTGATTTATCAAGTATTTTAGCTGTAAATATTGACTAATCTTTCAGAATGACTATAAGAATAGCAGGAGTTTTTTATGTCTTTAGAGCAGTTTATCAAAGTCAGTCGGGAGTTTATGAAGAATACACCGGCGCAGTCGCTGTCAGAAATCAAGTCTCGTTGCCGCTGGGCTATCGTAACCTGCACGTGTTGCGAACTGATGGATTTCATCAACAAGGCGCTGGGACTGAAACGGGGCGAGGCGGTTTTTATCCAGAACGCCGGCAATACCATCACATCCTTCGATAACAGCGTGCTCCGCTCGCTGGCCGTGGCTATCTACGTGGTCGGCGCCAAGGAAGTTGCCATTATCGGCCATACTCATTGCGGCATGCGCATTGACGTGGCCAAGCTGACCGATTCGTTCAAGAAATACAACAAAACTCGTGAGATGATAAAGGCCGACGACCTGCGCGAATGGTTCGGCGTTATTAACGACGAGGAAAACAACGTCCGCAAGGTGGTCGAGTCTGTCCGGCAGTCGGACATCATCCCGCAGGAGATACCTGTCTACGGGCTGATGATTAACTCCGAAACGGGCGAACTGAAAGAGGTTCATCACAGCCTGGCTCAAACGACGCAGGCCGGGGTTGTTCATACTGAGACGGAGATTCCCACGGCCGACCTGGCGCAGGATGAGGCGCACCGTTTGGTGGCACAGCAGTCTGCCCGGCCAAGGCCGGCACAGCAACAGCCTGCCCGAACTGACGGCCGGTCAGGCGGGACGACCGGTAAGCCGGACTCTTTTGAAGATTTTGCCAAGCAGATAACCAATCCGGCCAAAGGGAATCAACCAAGACCTAAAAGATTAAGGTGATTAATCCGCCTTGAACATAAAGGAGTAAAGTTATGCCTATGATTGAGCTGGTTTTTATCGGGTGTTTTATTCTTGGTTTGGCCTATGCGGTTATTTCCACGATTTTTAGCGGGATTTTTGGCGGTGGTCACGAGGGCGGTCCGGAATCGGGCGGCTTTGATGCTAGCCACGACGTGGCCGGCCACATGGATACCGGCGGGGCGGATTCCGGTGCCATCCACTTTTCACCGCTCAGTCCGGTAATCATCGCTATGTTCGTGACCGCTTTCGGCGGTATGGGCATGGTCTGCCTTAAGTTCTTTAAGTTCTCGGTTTATGCCAGCATTCCTGTGGCGGTGTTGGGCGGTATCGTAACCGCCGGCGTTACTTTCTTCCTGTTTGCGGCATTATTCAAAGCCACCCAGGGCAGCAGTGAATCACGCCAGGTTGAGATGGTCGGATTGGAAGCCGAGGTTATTACCACTATCCCGGTTGAAGGTTTGGGCGAGGTGGCTTACGTGGCCAAGGAAACACGTTATACCGCGTCGGCCCGTTCTGCCTATAAAACCGAAATCAAAGCGCATTCTGTTGTAACCATAGAGAAAATAGTCGGTAATACGTTTTTCGTCAAACCGGCGGAGAGTTCCAAGATTTTATAAGATACAAATTAGAATATACCAATATTGAAAGGAGTACGTTATGGAAGGATTTGGATGGGTGGCCACGAGCGTTGTTGTTACTATCATTGTATTACTCCTGCTGTTGAGGATGTATTCCAACCGTTATACCAAGGTCGGTCCGAACCAAGCTATGGTTATTTCCGGACGGCGGCATAAGACCTTTGACGGCCGGTCCGTTGGTTTCAGGCTGGTAAAGGGCGGTGGCACGTTCGTCTGGCCGATATTCGAAAAGGCCGATATCCTGTCGCTGGAACTGATGACACTTGATGTCCGACTCAAGGAGGTCTACACCATAATTGGCGTTTCCATCAACGTGGATGGCGTGGCCCAGGTTAAAATTAAAGGCGAGGATCTGGCTATCCGGACCGCGGCCGAAAGGTTCTTGGGCCGGAGCGAGGAAGAGATAAAGAACATAGCTTTGCAGACGGTCGAAGGACATCTTCGGGCCATTGTCGGTACGTTGACCGTGGAGGATATTTATAAAAACCGTGACGCATTTGCCCAGAAGGTCCAAGAAGTCACGGGCGGCGATCTGGGCAATATGGGGTTGACCATTGACTCGTTTACCTTGCGTGACATCAAGGACGACCACGGTTATTTAGAGGCATTGGGTAAGCCGCGCATCGCTCAGGTCAAACGAGACGCCATTATTGCTCAGGCTGAGGCTGACCGTGATTCGATAATCAAGAGTTCCCAGGCCAACCAGGCCGGGCAGGAAGCCAAGTTTGCGGCTGATACCAAGGTGGCCGAATCCAACCAGAGTTTCGAGGTTAAGAAGGCCGGATACCAGATGAACATCAACCAGAAAAAGGCCGAGGCCGACCTGGCTTACGACCTGCAGAAGTACAAGACCAACCAGGCCGTCAAGGCTGAAGAAGTCCAGGTTATGGTGGTGGAAAAGGAACGGATGATTGACGTCCAGGAGAAGGAAATAACGCGCAGGCAGAAGGAACTGGAAGCGACCGTTTCCCGTCCGGCCGACGCGGAAAAATACAGGATAGAGACGTTGGCCAACGCCCAGCGGTTCAAGCTGATGACCGAGGCCGAAGGCCAGGCCAATGCCACCAAGAACATCGGTATTGGTGAGGCTGAGGCCAACCGGGCACGTGGTCTGGCCAGCGCCGATGTCATCAAGGCTACCGGTTATTCCGAAGCCGAGGCGATGTCACGCAAGGCCGAATCCTGGAAGGCTTATAACGAAGCGGCCGTGATTCAGTTAGTTATGGAAAAATTGCCTGAGATTGCCAAGGCGATTGCCGAACCTTTGTCCAAGACGGAAAAGATTGTCATTGTTAATCAGGGCGGCGATTCAGCCGGAGCTTCCAAGGTGACCAAAGACGTGACCAATATCATTGCCCAGCTGCCGCCGGTGCTGGAGGCTTTGACCGGGTTGAAATGGCAGGATATGATTGCAAAGATCCCGCAACTTGGTAACGTCAATAAGCCCGAGTTGGAAAAGCGCAAATAACCGGCAGTTATGGCATCCGGATTTATGCATAAATCAGTCCGGTTAAAAATAGGGCTTGTAGTTATTCTTTTCGTCGCGATGCTGGCCGGTTACGGCGGCATGTGTGGCAAGAAAAGGCATAACAGCGGCAGCAGCGCGCCGGTTTATTCCTGGACCGTCAAGATAGAGCATTTCGATACAACCACTCCGTCGGCCCGGGCTTATCATCAGATGGTCTGGGACGGCAATAAAATCATTATGTTCGGCGGGCGTGATGCTTCGGCCTATTACAACGACACATGGTTTTATTATCCGTTGAGCAATACCTGGGAATCGGCGGTGACAGCGGGCGGGCCGCCGGCCGGCCGGGCCGGGCACGCGGCGGTCTGGGACGGTAAGGAGTTCATCGTTTTCGGCGGGCGCAACGGCGCCAGTGATATGAACGACCTGTGGTGGTTCGAGCCGATATCCAATACCTGGACTGAAAAGATACCTAACGGTTCAGGTGGGACGCCGCCGGCCCGGAGTTATCACCGGATGTTTTACGATGGTTTGCTGGTGGTTATGTTCGGCGGGCTGTCGGGCACCACGCCGCTGGATGATTTGTGGTGGTATTCGCCCAAGACTAACAGCTGGACGCAGGTAATCGTGCCGGACGCGGAGGCCTGGCCTTACAGCCGGGGCGGTTACCAATTTGCCTGGGATGGCAAATACGCGCTTATGTTCGGCGGTTGGGGCGCTCAGTATTACGGAGACCTGTGGTGGTTTGACCCGTCTAATAGTGTCTGGCAGCCGCAGAGAGTGCCCGGAGCCGGGTTGATGCCTTCGGAGCGTTCCGGACATCAGATGATTTGGAACGGGTTCCGGGCCATTATGTTCGGTGGCTACGATGGGGCGCACCGGAGCGATCTGTGGTGGTATGACCCGTTGACCAATGCCTGGTCTATGCGAATCGCCTCGGGTAGCGTCGGCGCGCCTGACCCGCGCGAAGGCCACCAGATGGTCTGGAACGGCACCCGGGCCGTTATGTTCGGCGGTTATAACGGTACCAGATACCGCAATGATTTATGGTGGTATGATTCGTCAGTCGTAGATGGCCAATACATGCGGACAAGCCCATATACGCCGTCAGAACTGGGCGCTTATCCGGTCTCGGCCCATAAGGCGATTGTTTCCTGGCGCGATAATGCCAACGATGAGGAATCATATAAAATTGAACGCCGGACCGGTCTGGACGGCGACTACGAAGTTCTTGCTTTACTTCCGCCTGACAGCAGGTATTTTAGCGATACTTCGGTGGCGCCCAACACGGTTTATTATTACCGGGTCAAGGCCTATAAGGGTTTTTGGGAAAGCGAGTATTCCAACGAAGGTTTGTGCCTGACCTTTAACGATTGGATGAGCATAGCCGGCGGGATGGAGCACAGCGTCGCCCTGAAGGATGACCGGACGGTTTGGACCTGGGGATATAATTTCCACGGCCAGTTGGGCGCCGGCGTCAACGATACAGCGGATCGGAATATTCCGGTCAAGGTGTTTGGATTGGCCGACTATATGGATATTTACAGCGGCGGTTATTACAGTCTGGCCCGGAAGATTTATTCCACGCTCTGGGTTTGCGGACGGAACGAGCTGGGCCAGTTGGGTGTGGGTGATGCCAACAGTCACACCGTATTGACCGAGCTTGATTACGCGTTGGACTGGGTTAATGCGGTGGCCGGACAGTCGCACGGTATGGCCGTTAAGCAGGATAACACGATCTGGGCCTGGGGCGCCAATGACAAGGGTCAGCTGGGCACGGGCGATAACAACATCCGGATTTCGCCGGTCCAGGTGGGCATAGTTATGGGGTACGCCGGCGTGGCCTGCGGTAACGCGCACAGCGTGGTGACCAAGACCGAGGGCACGCTCTGGGCCTGCGGATATAATTTCTATGGCCAGCTCGGTCTGGGTGATATGCTGGACCGCAACACGCTCACACAGGTGGGCGCTGATATCGACTGGGAAGCGATTGCCTGTGGTTCGGACCATACTGTGGCTATAAAGAAAGATGGCACGCTCTGGGCCTGGGGATTGAACAACAAAGGCCAGCTTGGTTTGGGCGATACCGTCAACCGGTTGGTTCCGACACAGGTTGGCATTGACAGCGACTGGAAGTTTATTTCTTGCGGTCAGAATCACACTGTGGCGCTCAAGGAATACTATGGTCCGGGCTGGAATACGCTTTGGGCTTGGGGCGATAATACTTACGGGCAACTCGGGCTGGATGATACGGTTAACCGGACCGAGCCGGTCCGGGTGGGTAGCGACGTGTTGTGGGTTAAAGCCGTTTGCGGTGGCAACCATACGCTCGGGCTTAGGTCCGATGGGACTATCTGGTCATGCGGCAAGAACTTTTACGGGCAATTGGGTATGGGGGACACTATTTACCGGAGAGTCATGACCAATATCAACAGGTGAACCCGGGTAATCAATTCTGTCATTGAACCAATTCCAGTTGCCCATTAATCATAGTCACATAAGGCAGGCTGAAGCCGCCTTTGGTATCAGGCGCCAACTGGCCGGTGACGAAAAGGTGTTTGGTCTTGCCGTTGGTCGGCACTTCGATATGTTGCGCTTGGTGGATATGTCCGCAGATGACGGCGTCAAACGACAGGTCGAAATAATACTGAACGGTATCCATGACAATATTCTTGGACATAGGCGTTTTGGTTTCCTTGCTCCGGGCGCTCATTTTTTTAAGCCCCTGCCCGATGGTTTGGCCGACGCTATGAGGTAGGCTGCGGGTAATGGTTTTGACCACGCCGCTGCGCATCACCCGGCGGTAGCGCTGGTAATCCCTGTCTTGTGTGCATAATAGGTCGCCGTGGGTAAGTAATATCTTTTTGCCGTTGGCATTGAGCTCGTAAATCTCGGATAGGACGATGATGCCTGTTGACTCGGTCAGTTCCGGTCCGACCATATAATCGCGGTTGCCGGGGATGAAGTTTATGTTAATTCCGGATGACGACAGTTTTTTTAATTCTTTAAGGATATTCTGATATTCCCCGAGTTTTATGTGGCCCGGGCCGATCCAGATATCGAACAAATCGCCCAGGATGTAGAAATCGGTATTTTTAGATTGTTTTTCCATAAAATCGGCCAGGAATCCGATGCGTTCAGATTGGGTTGGATTTAGATGAGTATCAGAGAAAAACAGGATTCTTTGCATAGGTTATTGCCCCATGGGAATATAGACTTCATGTATGATGGCCCGGCTCTTGCGTTCGGCCGCGCTGGCCACGACCTGGAGGATGAACCTCAGCCCGCGAGGCAATTTTTCGTCTTCGGGCTTGGCGTCGCCGATGGGATAATCGAATTTAGATTCCTTTAATTGTTTGTAAGTTTTGCTGGCGGTATCGAAGAATTCGATATTAAACGATAGGATATAATGGCACATCGCAGTGATTTCCTCGTTGGAACCGTCAAAGTCGGATGTTTTGCGATTGAGTACATACAAGGTGCTTTTAGACTTGACGGTCTTGGCGGCGCCGGCGGTTGAACCAGCTTCGCCCAGTATGGTCGGGTCGGTTTCCTCGGCCAGGTAATATTTTATCAGGACGCCTTTGACGCCGTCCTTGGTCTGGGCCGTAGCTCGGAACTGGAGCCAGTCGCGGGCTGCGGATTCGTCAGTACCCTGGGCGTCTTCGCCCAGTTCGAACCTCTGCTGGTCGCCTTCCAGCGGCAGGCATCCGTTGATATCTTTAACCATATAATCAACTGCGGCCCGAGCCGTGCTGTAGATATATAACATATCGTATCCGTCGGTCGTTATTTTTGAACTGCTCGAGAAAATAGTAGCGATGATAACCATAAGCATAGCCATCAGGGCCAGGGCGACCATTATTTCTATCAGGGTGAACCCCGACCGGGGCCGGTTTTCAGACCGACGTGATTTTACGCTGACCAGGCCGTTAAGTTTTGATATGTATTGGCCGGTTGCTTGACTTAGGGTCGTCAGCGGGGTATTAGTTATTTTCATAATTTAACCGCCTGAGATTCTGAATACAAAAACTTTCTCCGCTTTTTCCGGAAGCTTCGCCGTCGAGCTGGGACTTGAAGAGCTCGATGTTTTGGGGACGCGATATATTTTTACGCCGAATTGGTAAAGCGGCATTGGTTTAAAACTGTCGCCGGTCTCGGTGGCTAAGCGGTCGTCATCCACCCGGCTGACTGTGAAGGTGAACGCGAATTGATCATAAAGCTCTGTTGGGTCGCCTGACGATTTGATATTGTCGATGACCTTTTTAATGAAATCTGACGAGCCCAGTTGGAAAGCGCCGGTTGGTTCAGGCGAGGCGCTATCCGCATTCAAAGGATTGGCGGCTGGGTGTGAAAACAGTCGCGGTTTAGCCGGGGCTGGGTCAACCGGAAGCGGTAAGGCAAAGGTATATGAGGAATCGGCTCCGGTTAGTCCGTCGTGGACCACGGTGGCTTGACCAGGTTTTTTATCTTTGATATTGCACGGGGTCGAGGTGCGCATGGCGATGGTCAGGGCGTTGCAGACTGATTCAGCGATACGGGCCGAGATGGTATCGTTGAGTGACCTTTTGGTACTGAGCATGGCGCTGGGGAAAAGAGACAGAACGCTGACCACTCCGATAAGCAATATGATCATGGCCACCAGTATTTCAATCAGCGTCAGACCGTTTTTCTTCTTACCCATTGGGTTCTCCTAATCGATTCGTATTTCTTAGTTATTCTGAAAAACTATTCTGCGCACCCGGCCGGTCAGAATGGTGTAATCAATATACATCTTACCGGTTTTATTTTCCTGTTCAAGGATGATGTCAGCTTCGCCGGGCGGGTTAAGCCCTTTGTCAGCCACGCCTTGGGGTAGGAACATCATGCCGCTGGGGCGGAATCCGACGTATGTTTCGGTCTGCTGGAATAGAGGCGTAGTTTTGGAAAACTTAACGCCCTTGGGCAGCTGTATTTGCTCGCCCACGATAATATCTGTTTTCTTGTCGAGCTTTTCTTCTCCCTCGGTTTCGTCCTCCTCGGCGTTCCGGTATATTGACATCAATGATTTTTCTTTGTCAAAGGAGATAAAATACACGGCTCGCTCGCTGATAGCCAGTGTGCTGGCTTTCATAAATACCGTACTGACGATATTGCCGGCCCGTTTTACGGCGTTGCTGGTTGGTATTGACATCCATGCTATGGTTGCGGCGATGGCAATGATAGCCATTACCACCAGCAGTTCGATAAGCGTAAATCCCGATGATTTTCTTGGTATCATTATTTTTCCAGTTTCCAGTTATTGATATCGTCATTATCAGCGGCGCCGTCCGTGTCGTCTTTTTGGTTTGGCCCCCATGATTCGATATCCACGATATCTTTATTGTTTTTACCGCCGGCATCAGAATGGTCCGTACCGGGATTTTTGTAATAGAGTTCGGTTCCCCAGATGTCAATGACCTTCTCGCCGGAAAGTTCGGTTTTGCCAAAACCGCCGGGCACGGCCGGGCCGAATTTTTCTTTACTGGTTTCTCCGGTGGTTGGGTCATAGCCGCCGGCCTTATCAAGCTGGGTGCCCAGATAATGATATAGAGACTTGGCTCCCGGGTATTCACCTTCGGATGGCGGATAGGCGTAGTATGCCGATTTATATTCTTCCATGGCGTTAAGTATTTTCTCGACAAGCGCTCTGGTGGCTTTTATCCGCGCTTGTTCCTTGCCGCGTTGCACTCCGTTGACTACCATGCTGGCCAACAAGGCAATGATGGCGATAACCACTAGAAGTTCAATTAATGTAAACCCTCTGTTCTTTCGCATAGATTAATCCCAATTATTAATTTTATCTTTTTCTTCGGCTCCGTTTTCGGTCCAGATGTCAAAGGTGAATGCGTTATGCATTTCGGCCGTCTTGGTTTTCTCAGAGGCATTTTCTCGGTAGTAATATGGTTTATTAAGAGGGCTGTTGTATTCGCCGTCGGCCAGCCGGCTTTTTTTGAATTGGTAATAAGGCGGTTTGGGCGGGCTGGACATGGCATCACCCTGAAGAGCGTCGACCAGCGGTTTACCGGAGAAGGTGGCGTCGTCTTCGGGATAGCGGCCATTGTCGGTTTCATACATAGACAAAGCGCCGGCCAAGCCGGCAATCTCGGTTTTGGCCAAGGCTTCTTTGGCTTTTAACTGGCTCTTTATAATGGTGGGTATGCCGATGCCAGCCAGCAGGGCGATGATGGATATGACCACCATAAGTTCAATAAGAGTAAACCCGGTTGACAAGGTGTTATTTTTCATATATCATACCTCCACTGATAATATAGCACATTTTATGTGTCAATGCCATATTTTTTAAGTTTTTCCCATAGAGTTTTTCGGCTGATTTGGAGAATACGGCTCATTTCGCCTTTGTCGGCTTTGGTGATGATAAAAAGCCGTTGTATGTAATCCTTTTCGCAGTGTTTGACGAATTCGTTCAGGCTGACCATATCTTTGCCGTCCATAAGAGGACTGAAAGAGCTTTCTAGCAGGTTTTTCCTTTCCAGAATCATAGACGGTCCGGCTAAGGTGATGGCGCGTGAGACGGAATTTTCCAGCTCGCGGACATTGCCTGGCCATTTATGATTAGTCAGGGCCAGCAGGGTTTCTGGTTCTATTTTATATTCCTTGCCGGGCGGCGAAAATTTGCGGATGAAGTGCTCGACCAAGAGCGGGATATCCTCGGTTCTGTCTCTTAAAGGAGGTATTTTGATGGTAATCACTTTAAGTCGGTAGAAGAGGTCTTCGCGGAAACGATTGTTCGTGACCATTTCAAAGAGGTCTTTTTTAGATGCGGCGGTGATGCGGATATCGACCTTGATGGTGCTGGTACTGCCAATGCGTTCGAAGGTATGTTCCTGCAGGACGCGAAGGAACTTAGTCTGGATGGATAGAGGCATATCGTCGATATCATCGATGAATATGGTGCCTTTATCAGCCAGCTCAAACCGGCCGATTTTCTGGGCTCGGGCATCAGTAAAAGATCCTTTTTCGTGGCCGAACAGGTCGGATTCAATAAGAGTTTCTGGCACCGCATGGCAGCCAAATTTGACTAGTGGGTTATCACGTCGGGTGCTTTTATAATGGATTGCTTCAGCTATGAGTTCTTTGCCGGTGCCACTTTCTCCTTCGATTAAAACAGTCGTATCGGATCCCGCGACACTTTCGATCATCTGGTAGACCTGGGCCATTTTAGGGCTTTTACCGACCAGACCTACATACTGTGGCTTGATGTTCAAGTCGCTTCTGACTTTTCTGTAGTCGTCTTTGACGGAACGGAATTTTTCTATTTTTTCCAGTAAGAGCAGTATTTCATTATTATAGAAAGGTTTTTGGATATAGTCATAGGCTCCTTCCTTAAGAGCCTGTATGGCTGAATCAGCCGTGCCGTAGCCGGTAATCATGATAACTGGTAAGTCAGGATTATTCTTTTTGAGCCGCCGGAGGACTTCCATGCCGTCCGTACCGGGCATTTTGATGTCTAGTAGGACGCAGTCATAATTATCAGTTTCGGCGTATTGTAGCGCGGAAAGACCGTCATAGGCAACGGCAACGGTATGTCCCTTGTCGCGCAGGGCGTCGCTCAATGTTACAGTGATTGTTTTTTCGTCGTCTGCCAAAAGGATTTTCATATTTTAATTCGATGATAGAAGCTTACGCCTGATTTGTCAATAAAAAAGAATGTATAGTTCGGTTTTAGGGGTTATTGTACTTAGCGCTGAGCTGGCCGCAGGCCGCATCTATGTCCTGTCCGCGCGATTGGCGCATGGTGGTATGTACTTTTAGCTTAAAGAGGCATTCTTGGAAGCGGATGATATTTTCTACGGAAGGGGGTTTCATAGGTTCCGGGCAGTGTACCAGTGAATGTGGGTTGAAGGCAATAAGATTGACTTGGCATTTAAGCCCTTTTAGCAAAGCGGCCAGCGCCTCGGCATCCTGGACTGATTCGTTGATACCGGATATCAGAATATATTCGAAAGTAATCTGTCGGTTAGTTTTTGCCACATATTCGTGGCAGATTTTAATCAGAAGTTCTATGGGATATTTTTTATTAATTGGCATAAGCCGATTGCGAACGGTGTTAAAAGGGCTGTGCAGGGAAACGGAGAGTTCGACCTGAAGTCCGGTTTGACTCAGGCGAGCTATGCCATCGGGGATGCCTGCGGTGGATATGGTAATGCGTCTGGCGCCGATATTGAAATATTTGGGTGAATTAATTATCTTGATGGCGTCAAGGACGTTTTCCAGGTTGTCCAAGGGTTCACCCATGCCCATAAAAACGATATGGGTTACTTCGTGGCCGAGTATTTTGGACAGAGCAATTTGATCAAGTATTTCGGTTGGTTTGAGATTACGTACAAAACCGTTCGCGCCGCTGGCGCAGAATTGACAGGCGTGCCGGCAACCGACCTGAGTAGAAACGCAGACGGTGCATCGATCGCGATAAGGCATAGTGACGCTTTCGATATACTTGTTGTCGTTGGTGGATAGGAGGTATTTCTCGGTTTTATCCAGTTTGGATATCTGGCGATTGGTTAATGTGAGTGAGTACAGAGAGAATGATGATTCTAGTTTTGTCCGTAATTCCAGTGACAGATTAGTCATTTGGCTGAATTCATTTACGGGTTTGACATAAAGCCACTGATAAATTTGTTTTATCCGGTAAGGAGGCTCGTTATGTTTCTTAAGCCATTTTATCAGTTCTGGCTCGGACAGATCTTTTATGCATAGTAACATATGTTTCCACTATATGCATGGTTTTTGATATGTCAATATCTAATAGTTTAATTATTTGACAGTGTGATGGGATATTATAATATCTAGATATATTAATGAATAGCGGAAGAGAAAATGTCATGAAAATATGTGTTTTGCTGGCGGCGCTGATGCTTGCTATGGTTTTGCCAGTGCATAATAATTACGCTATGTTTGTTTCTGACCATAGCAGTTATTCGCAAGATTGTTATAAGGATAAAGAAAAGAAAAAAGATAAGGGTAAGGAAGACAAGACTGATTTAGGTAAAATTGACGTCAAACCATCCAAGGAAAGGTCTGCTAAATCAGATATTAAGTCTAAGCCGCCGTCGGAGAATAAAGGAAAGCTGAGAGATTTTTCCGAGCCTTACTTTGGAAAGCGTTCGGAGCAGAAGAGTGATAAGCCGGGTCGTGATAACGGCAGGGAAAATGATAAAGGAGATGGCAGGAATTTATGGAATGATAGGGATAACGACGAGCATAGTCATGATCGGGATAAGGGCGACCGCGGCCAGAGTCGCCCGCCACGGCGTGAAAAGGGCAATTCCGTGGAAACACATCCAAACGATGATAAACACGATATTGGAATCTCTTCGCACAGTCATCATGATGTTTACGAGATTGAGGAAGGGGATTTCTTGGATGATTTTACAAACGATGTTTTTGACGGATTTCTGGGAGGCATGTACTATTTTATGTTCGGAGATCACGGCTTCAGGTACAGCGGGCGTCCTTATAACCATAAATTAGACCCGGATAGGGGCGTCTATGTTTTTAGTCAGGAGAAGCAAGTTGCCGCAACTCATGCATTCCAGTTAAGGAATTATTACCAGCCGGTCAATGATGGTGTTAGGTCTTACGGCACCTACGGTAAAATATTATTCCCTTCAAGCGTAAACTGGGACCTGTATACTAACAGTTATTATGAGCGGTTTAACGGGCGGATGGATTCACTTAGATATTTTTCCACGTACCTTAATTTAGGCGGATTGACATCGAATACCAATGTAACCTTCCAGTTGGGATTAGGTGGGGTGGTTCTGACCAATGTTAGCGGGGACCAGCATGGAAGTCCGTCGGCGCAGGTGAAATTGGACTGTTTTCCACGAGAGCCGATAGGTTTGCATGCATTCAGTAATTTTTCCGCGCCTTCAAGGGAAAGCCTGATAAATTGGGGTGTTGAAATCGGATGGCATAGTGGCGTGCTTGAATTATTCATAGGACATCATGCCTTGATTAACTCTGAAGGCAACCAGTTAAACGGACCGGTAGTTGGTTGTGGATTGTGGTTTTAAAGAGGTTGAATGATTTAAGTCAAAGATTGCGGAGTTACTCCGACACATTATAAAAATCCGGGGGAAAAGCAGTCGAATTTTTAATAAGTATTTATTTTAATAGTGCTAACGTAGTTTATATATGAAAAAGCTTAATTTGCAGACGCTAAGGAAACAAATAAGAACATATAAGGATTGGCCAAAGAAGGGAATTAATTTTTTAGACATAACGAAATTGTTGTATAATCGGGTTATGTTTAGGAAAGCTATCAGACTTATGGTAGATTCATTGCTTGAAAAACGGGTGGAAGTGGTGTTATGTCCGGAATCTCGTGGATTCATATTTGGTGCCGCAGTTGCTATGTTGCTAAGTGCAGGCGTATTAGTGGCAAGGAAATCAGGAAAACTACCTCCTTGTCCGAAAAAAAAAGTGAGTTATAATCTAGAGTATGGGAAAGATGCCCTTGAAATACCTTCTGGTTTTATACGTAAGGGGACTCGGGTGGCGATCGTTGATGATGTGTTGGCCACAGGTGGTACCGCTAAAGCTTTGGAGGGCGCGGTAACTAAAATGGGAGGTGTGGTGGTATCTAACGTGTTTCTTATTGAAATAAAGGATTGTCAAGGTCGGGGAAAGCTTGAATCCCTGGTATATTCGATACTTGATTTTTAAATCATTTTCTTCCATCCTATCTGTATAAATTTATTAAGCACGGGTACGAGTTTGACATAACAAAGTAAAAGTCAAAACAAGTTGACATGGGAATGCAATAACCTATAATTCATCAATTATGAAATGGATGATTATCATTGTGGTGTTATTTCTTCCCGCTTGCAGTAGCACCTCAAATCCTACAGTTAATTCGGAAAATAATGTTGACTCCCGGAAGATAGAACTTAAAGCTATCTATACTGTTGACCAGGATGTTCGAAGCCAGTACCAGAAGCAGGATTTGCTCCGGGCCCAGGTTCTTCAGTCAACCAAGGAAAATCGATTGGAAGAGGCTAAGGAACTTGCCGACCAGAGTAATAAACTGGCCAAAACAATCAACGAATTGGAAATACAATTGACCGATCTTATGGACCGCCATCAGAAGGATTGGGATGATCAGGATTGGTTTCATAAAATTACCGTCGAGCTTGGCCCGCAATACACTTATTTCGACAACGACCTTAAAATAAAAGATGGTTTTGGTTCCCGACTGCGGATAAATCGCAGCCGCGAAGAGCTTAAGCGTATTCATACATATCCTTTGATACCGGCTCGTAACGAACCTTTACGCCGGGTGGATTCGTCGCCTTTGATAATCGAACTGAGGAATTCTCAGGCTAAGACAACAACCGGGACTGAAATCAGGAATGCAACGGTAAATACCGGTCTTGTTGGTTTTGGCGTAGCCGGAGAAATTTGGGAAGATATGTACTTGGGGCTGAGTTTGATGGCTGGCGGGCAAAAATACAGCAATACGGTTCCCGAGGATACGGCACCAATTGTTTCTTATTCAACCGGCATCAAACAGTATTTGTCCCCGAAAGTATCCTTGGGGTTTTCTGTTGCTGAGGATGTGATTTGGACCAATGCTACCAAAGAAAATAATAAAATAGGGACATTCTATAATTTTAGTATCACCTGGTTGTTGAGGATAAGGTTGTAAAAATGCTTGATAATAGCAAGTTACCTCACAGCGGACAAGGTATTACTGGCATGGCTTTAGGCGCATTGGGCATTCTTATTTTTCTTACCATTGTGGCTATTGGAATTTTGTACAAAATGAACAATCATCTTACGGATAATGTAAAATCATTTATGGTATTGTTGCTGATTATTGATATTCTGGTATTTATGGGTGGTACCGGATTAAGCGTAAAGGGAATAACTAATAAAGAACGCGCTAAATTATTCGGCATTGTAGGATTGGTATTAAACCTGCCGTTATTAATTCTTATCATGGGTATTATTGTTGGTTGGTTAGGCCGAAAATTATTTTGATTGTAATTCGGATGCCTGCTCCCCTCAAGGGGAGGCTCTCTAGGGCTCTGAAGTTGTGATCGACTATAGGCCAGTAATTTTTACAGACTACCACCTGCTGCGGTTATTTATGCCATTATATTTTGCAGGTATGGACGAGGCCGGCTATGGCCCTGTGCTTGGTCCGCTTGTGTTAAGTGCAGTTATTTTTGAGTTACCCGAATCATTCGATAGGTTAGGTAAAACAACCAATCTATGGGAATGTCTGCCCATGACTAATTCCGCTGGAAATTTTGCAAAACATGCCCAAACTTATTTGCCTGTCTGTGATAGTAAGAAAATGTTTCAACCCAGCAAGGGCATAGGAATGTTAGAGCGCTCGGTTTTGTCATTCGCTCGAATGCTTACCGCTAATCCTTTTGAAAGTTACTCCGATTTGTGTCTGCCGCTTAAAGCGCGTTCGGACCGGGTAGATGCTTTGAGTGCTGTTTTGAGAAAAGAGCTTGATAAGAAAGGTATCCGTTTCCGCGACGTTTTTATCAAGGTAGTCGATGCGGAGGAATTTAATAAATGCGTGAGGGAATGCGGGAATAAATCTGATTTTCTGTTCCATATCGCGTCTGGAATTATGAAACGCATTTGCTCAGAGTATTCCGGCAAGGGGAAGCTCCGGATAGCTATAGGCAAGCAGGGGGGGCGGACTTATTACCACTCAGCATTGCAGGAGGTTTTTAGCGATTGTGCTGTTTCCAATGTCAAGGAAACCAGAAATACTTCGGTGTATCGTTTCGCCGACGACGATATCGAGATTTCATTTCTGAAAGACGGTGAGGATAGGGATTTTTTTATTGCGCTGGCTTCGATGTTCGGGAAATATACGCGCGAAATGGAAATGATTCGTTTTAATAGATTATTCATTGACCGTTTTCCTCAGATAAAACCCACTGCTGGTTATCCAACTGATGCCCGAAGGTTTATTAGAGATGTAACCCCGCTTGCTGAAAAAATAGGTTTGGAAATGGATAAGTTTATCAGAATTAAATAACAAATAAATTTCTTGATTTATAATAAATCGTTGATAAAATAAATAATTCTGATTTTAGTAATAACATTAAGTTATTAGAAGTGGAGACGAAATGAGTGCCCGACAATATCACATCAACCTCAAGCGCGGGGAAGCGGCACCAAATATTATTCTTTGCGGTGACCCCGACCGGACTGATCGCATAGCCCATCTATTTGACCGCGTAACGATAAAAAGGCAAAACCGGGAGTTTCGGACATATACCGGTATCTACAAGAAGATTCCTGTTTCCGTGATGTCAACCGGTATCGGGCCTGCTAATGTGGAAATTGCTTTGATTGAACTTGCACAAATTGCCAACGATTTGACCATCATTCGGGTGGGTAGTTGCGGCAGTCTTCAGAAAAATATGCATATCGGCGACGTGGTAATTTCTACGGCTTCACTTAGAATGGAAAATACATCGCTCTTTTTTGTACCCGAAGGATATCCAGCCGTAGCGCATTATCAAGTGGTTCAGCGTTTGAAAGACTCAGCCGAAATACTTGGTATGACGCATCATTTAGGACTTACGGCTACAGCGCCTGGTTTTTATGGAGCGCAAGGTCGGGTAATGCCTGGATTCCCGCTGCGAACCACAGATGTGGTAAGCTACTTCTCGAAAATTGGAGTGATGAACTTCGAGATGGAAACCAGCGTGCTTCTGACCCTGGGGCAGCTTAAAAAATACCGGACCGGAAGCGTATCAGCAGTCTACGCGGATAGGTATCGTTATAAATTTGCAACGCCTGCGGAACAACGACAGGCTGAAAATAATTGTATTAAAACCGGATTAAAAGCAATGGAGTTATTATGCATCTGATATCAGATTCTAAGAAATGCACCGGATGCCGGGTATGCCTGACTATATGTTCCATTTCACATTTTAAGGAAGTTAACACCAAAAAGGCGGCACTGGCTATTGATGCCCAGTTTCCTTCCCCCGGACATTATGACGTAAAGGTTTGCAACCAGTGTGGCACCTGCGCCAGTGTTTGTCCGGCCGAGGCGATAGAACTAAAAAATGGCGTTTATATTATTGATGGAGATAAATGCACCGGCTGTGGCAGCTGTGTTGAAGAATGCCCGCTCAAGGTGATGTTTATGCACGATGACAGCACTGTTCCGATAAAGTGCGATCTGTGCAAAGAATGCATTGCCATGTGTGGACCAAAAGTACTTTCAATAAAGGAGTAACTGCGGTTAGTCTTTTATCAGGAACGGCTCTAAAACGGCTGATCCTGGCAGACAAGAAAAGGAATTAATTATGTTTGGTTATGGCGGTAAGATTCTAAGGGTTAATCTTTCTGACGGAAAAATAACTACTGAACCGGTCAAGGAGGAATTTGCCAAGAAGTACATCGGCGGGCGTGGATTTGCAGCCCGGATACTTTACGACGAGCTTAAGCCGGGGATAAATCCTCTTTCTCCGGATAATAAAGTAGTCATCGCTTCGGGACCTCTGGCCGGGTTATTCCTGCCGGCCGGCGGTAAGCTTACTTTTGCGTCCAAGTCTCCGGCTACCAATAGTTACGGCGATAGTAATATCGGCGGCCATTTAGCAGCCGAGATGAAATATGCCGGGTATGACGTGATTATTATCGAAGGCAAGGCTAAATCACCATCTTATATCTATATCAAAAATGATAAAGTAGAAATACGTGATGCATCAAAATACTGGGGCAAGGGTTCAATGACAGCGGAAAAAATGATAAAGGACGATATCGGCAAAGAGTTCGAAGTGGCTGATATCGGGCCGGCCGGAGAGAATCTGGTTAAGTTTGCCTGCGTATCGCACGACTTTGGTCGCCAGGCCGGGCGCACCGGCATCGGCGCGGTGATGGGGTCGAAAAACCTTAAAGCCGTTGCCGTATACGGCAGTAAATCGCTTAAGGTAGCGGATCCTGATAAGTTAATGGAACTAAGTAAAAAAGCATTTACCGAATGTTTTAAACACCCGTCCTGGAAACTTTGGTTGGATCAGGGCACGGCCAGTGTGGTTGTTTGGTCAAATCATCAAGGGTCATTTCCGACCCGTAACTTCCAGACCGGATTTTTTCCTGATTATAAGAATATTTCTGGCGATAAAATGGTTAAAAACACTATCGTAAATAATAAGGCTTGTTTTGGCTGTCCGATGGCCTGCGGAAAATATGCCAGCGTCAAGCGGGGAAATAAAGAATACTTTGTGGAAGGTCCGGAATATGAAACGGCCGCTCTTATCGGAGGCGACTGCGCCATCGGCAATATCAAAGACCTGACATACGCTAATTGGCTTTGCGATGAACTTGGTCTTGATACTATCTCTGGCGGCAACGTTGCGGCATTCGCCATGGAGTGTTTTGAGAAAGGGATAATTACCAAGAAGGATACCGATGGCGTGGAGTTTAAGTTTGGCGATATTGAATCTTTCGAGAAAATAATGAATATGATTTGTTACCGCAAGGGTATCGGTAATGTTCTGGCCGACGGTGCCCGGGTGGCTGCCAAGAAATTTGGCAAGGGCTCAGAGAAATTCGCCATGGAAATAAAAGGTCTGGAAATCAGCGGCTACGAATCGCGCAAGGCGCCAGCCATGCTCCTGGCTTATATGACCTGCGATATCGGCGGACACCATAACCGGGCCTGGGCTATTACATACGATATCCAGGTCGGGCGCGACAAGATTGAAGGCAAGGCTAAGCGGGTTATCGAACTTCAGCATATCCGCCCGTTGTTTGATATGGTCGGTTGTTGCCGCCTGCAATGGGTGGAACTGGATATGTCCCTGGATTATTACCCGAAATTCCTGAAAGCGGCTAACGGGCTTGATTTTACCTGGGATGAGTTGATGAAATCATCCGAGCGGATATGGAACCTGACCCGGTTATTCCTGATTCGCGAAAATAAGAACTACGGACGCCACTTTGACTATCCGCCGGCCCGTATTTATGAGGAAAAAGTACCGGATGGTCCGACTGCGGGCAGCATAATGAAGCGAGAGGACATAGATAAAATGCTTGATGAATACTACCAGATGAGAGGTTGGGACAAGGACGGGAAACCAACAGCTCAGAAACTGAAGGAACTCGGATTATAAACGGTTATTTGGTATCAGGGGGCAATAATGAAAGTTACGATAGGCGCATACGGAATTCTGAGAAGTTACATCGGTGACAGCGATCCTTCCAAAGAAACAGATATCGACGGGTCAAAAACCGTAAAACAAATTATCTCAGACCTGGGTATACCTGAAGGCATGGTAATGCTTGTTTCAGTTAATGACCACCAGGAATCAATGGATTATATTCCTAAGGATGGTGATGATATAAAACTTATTCCGCCTGTCAGCGGCGGTTAATATTTGACCCGAAACTTCGGTGGCATTATTTTAATGGAGGGAGTAGTATCATGGAAAAGATTGAAACATTAGGCGAACCTGTTTATGCCAAAGAGATTATTCGCGGCCTCAGCGCGGACGAACTGCGTTCCCTGGCCAAAAAGGACGAGCTCCAGACCGAATACGGTAGTCCGTCTTATAACAGCAAGATAAAATCGCGGAGTGCTAAATTTACGGATATTATCTATGACCAGCTTACCGAACAGCAGGCCAAATTGATTCAAGAGGTTAATAATCTTCTTAAAAGTAAAAGCTTGATTTGTGTCGACCGCCAGATGTGCAAAGGGCCGGATATAAATCTTCATTGCCGAACTTATGTAACCTCTGATTACGCGCGTATTCCGTATATGTGGCACGAAACTCTTTTTCCTCTGATAAAAGAGCCAGCGCCCAATGCCGTGGCTGATATTACGGTTATTGACGTGCCTGAATGGCCCGAACGCAAGGTGTTGGTCCTGCCTCAGCTCCAGATGACTTATGTGCTGGGTACGGATTACTTTGGCGAGGTAAAAAAGGCCAATCTCAGGATGGGTATGTATCTGGCTAAACGTCGGGGCTGGCTGGGTCTGCATGCGGCCAGCAAGATTATCCGCGTCAAGAATCCCGCGGGCAAGCTGGTTGAAAAAGGCGTAATTCTATTCGGTCTGAGCGGCACGGGCAAAACATCGCTTTCCTGCCACCATCACGGGCTGGCCCATGAAGAAGGTATCACTATCAGGCAGGACGATGTTATTTTTATCCGTCCTGACGCCCATTGTTACGGCACTGAGAATAATTTTTACCTTAAAACCGAAGGTCTTAACCCCAAGGACCAAGCTTTGCTTTATCGCGGTTCAATATCGCCCAATGCCATCCTGGAAAACGTCTATGTCTCGCCGGAAGGAAAGATTGATTTCGCAAATTATTCAATCAGTTCCAATGGCCGGGGCGTTGTCCGCCGCACCGAGATGAAGCCTTATACGGATGAGAATATTGACCTGGATCAAGTAGACGTAATTATATTTCTTACCCGGCGTATTGACGTGGTGCCGCCGGTGGCCAAACTTTCGCCTGAACAGGGCGCGGCGTTTTTTATGCTCGGTGAATCGGTCGAGACCTCGGCCGGCGACCCGACCCAGGCTGGGAAATCGCTCCGCGTGGTCGGCACCAACCCGTTCATCATCGGGCCGGCTGAAGAGGAAGGTAACTGGTTTTATAAAGCGCTCAAAGACAATCCTCAGCTGGAATGTTATGTTATGAATACCGGCCGGGTAGGCGGCATCGACGGCGAAAAAATAACCTTGATTGATTCAGCTGAAATTATCAAGCAAATAGCCCGCGGTTCTATCAATTGGCAGGCTGACCCGGATTGGCATTACCAGGTGCCTGGCCAGGTGGAAAATGTCAATATGGAGCGTTTTGACCCGTTGCATTTCTATTCGCCGGATGAATACAAAAATCTGGTCGGCAAACTGAAAAATGAGCGCAAGGAATGGCTGGGTCGGTTCCCGGGTCTTTCAAGACCGATCAAACACAGTCTGCCTGAATAAACGGATATCAGTGCTCATGCTGGTGGTGCATATCCGGCGCGTGATTTCCTTCATGGGATGTTTGGTCATGCCTGTGCTGATGCGCATGCGCTTTTTCCTCAACACGCGATTCTTCCGAGTGTTCATGCAGGTGATGTTCGTCATCGTGGTTGTGGCGGTGGTCGTGTTCCATAGCCGGATGGCTGTGCCGGTGCATGTGGCTCTCAAACAGAAGTAAAACCACCCCGGCAATCATTACCGGCAGGGCTATCAGGAAAAATATGCCGGGCGGTTCCCGGAAAAGGAAGAAAGCGATTAGTACTCCGGCAAACGGGGCGATGCCGAAAAAAGCGCCGGTCCGGGCCGCGCCCAATCCGCGCAAGGCCAGGATAAAAAATACGATGCTCAACCCGTATCCCAGGCTTCCGATAACCACGGCTTCCGTCAAAGCTATTCCGCCCGGCAGGGCATAACCCAAAGCCAGTGACAGGATAAGCGATATTGTTCCGGCCACCAGTCCTTTGACGGTTCCGATGGTTACCGGGTTTTTGGCTGATATTTTACGGGTCAGGTTATTATCGATGCCCCAGCATATGGTGGCTCCGAGCACGCCCAGCGTCCCCATTGAAATCGACCATTGTCCTTCGGGATTGAATGAAAGCAACATACTGGCTGCCGTAATCAGACCGATGGCGCCCAACGCATGCCTGCCGATGTGCTCCTTAAACACCAGCGCGGCAATCAAAGTGGTGGCGACTACCTCGAAATTAAGCATCAGTGAAGCCGTAGAGGCGAGAGTGTATTTCAGTCCGTACATCAGGAGTATCGGCGCGGCCACTCCGCCGGCTAATATGGCTCCGGCCAGATAGGGCAGGTCAGCTCGGTTCAGTTTAGCCTCGGTCTGTCCGGATTTTGTAGATGGCAGTATTCCGCTGAAGCGTGACTGCCAGTCTAACAATTGGAATATCCTGAAAATTACCAGTTCGACCGCGCTGCCCAGGTAAAGCAGCGCGCTCAATGTTATCGGCTCTATCCGGTTGACCATCAGCTTGGAAAACGGTGCGCTGGCCCCGAATAAAACGGCTGCGGCCAACCCGTAGATAATCGGATAAATAACTGACTTATTCATGATTCTTTATGACCTGTGGCAATTGGCTCAATTCGAGGTTAGGATTACATTAACTATCTCAGTCCTGGAAAATAACCGCATTGGCGGTCCCCAGACGTCGGTACCGGACGTGGTATAGAGCGTTGCCGAGCCATTTTTGTAAAGCCCGTAGGCGTATTTATAACGGAGCTTGATAAGGAAATCCATGGGCGGAATCTGTCCCCAGTGGGTATGTCCCGATAACTGCAAGTCTACACCGCGTTTGGCCGCCTGGTCAAAGATTCCGGTCGGCTGGTGCGCCAGCAGGATGATAAACCGGTCGTGGTCCACCCCGACTGGTAATCTAAGCGCTGTATCAAGGTCAGCCCCGTTAGAGATAGTGTCGCTCTTCATCTCTTTAACCGGGTCTGTTCCGGCCGAGCCGAACCCTTTGGCCGTATCATCGTCAACACCGGCCAGTTCAATGGCTCCGGCAATGGTCACGTGTTCGTTCCGGAGCGTTTTGATATTAAGCTCCCGGGTCAGCCGTTCAAAGCTGGTAATCCCGTTATAGAAATCATGGTTCCCGGTGATGGCATAGACGCCGTATTTAGGCTTGAGCTTCCGGAGCGCCTGATAGAACCTGCCGTCACTTGAGATATCGGCATCAGCCAGGTCGCCGGTTATGACTACCACATCCGGATTCAAAGTATTCGCTTTATCTATTATCCGGTCCAGCCAGCGTTCCGATTTCTGGTAATTAAGGTGCAGGTCAGAAAGCTGGACGATGGAAAATCCCGAAAGCGCCTTAGGCAGTTTAGGACTTTTTATGGTAATGGTCTTGATCCTCGGCCCGCGGGACACGTTATAGACTGAATAAAGAGACATCAATCCCAGCAGTCCCAGCGCTCCGGCTGTTAGCCAGAACCGGAACTGCTCGGTGCGGGTGGCTATTCGGACTATATCTACGGCAAAGAAAACCACCACGCCCATGGCGATGATGCCCAGCCAGATTACGCCGGCTACATAAATCGGTTTGAACAGCGGCGTGGTAGCCTGGCGGCTGAACATCTCTCCGGTTATAAAAGCCAGCCCGCCCATTAGCATGACCAGCTTGAGCGCCGCCCGCCCGCCCGGGCCGAACATCAAACCGTTAGCCGTATGGCGGTAGATGTAATAATGCATCCCGAAAAAAACGCTCAGGGCCGTCAGCAGAAAAATTGTAAAATACAGTCTTGACATAATAGTCTAAAAGTCTAAGAGTCTAAATAGTCTAAAGAGTCAATGAGTTTATAAGCTGTTGATGATTTGTCAATATTTCTTGGCTTATGCCTAAATTTTAGTAAAGTAATTATCAGTTTAATACTTGGGCTGTTAGAGCAAAGCGAGTTACAGCCCAGTATAGTTGGCAGTAATTCACTACGTTCAAACTGCCACACTATCGGCTGAATCCGCTTACTTATAAGGAGTTTGCATGATAACATTAGAACAGGTCAAGAACAACGAGCAGGCCAAAGCTTTTATGGCCATGGCCGACGCCAATCTGGCCACTATGGGATATACCGAGCACGGCGTGCGGCACGCCAAACTGGTGGCCGGAATGACCCAGAACATCCTGTCCAAGCTGGGCTACGATGACAAAGACCAGACCATCGGCGCTATCGCCGGATACCTGCATGACATCGGCAACACTATCAACCGCAACGACCATGGCATATCCAGTGCCTTCCTGGCCTATCACATACTCAAAGACCTCAGGGTTGATTATGAGGACATCGCTCGGATAATCAGCGCCATCGGCAACCACGACGAAGAGCGTGGCGAGCCGGTCAACCCCATCTCGGCTGCGGTGGTCATAGCCGACAAGGCTGACGTTCATTCCTCGCGAGTCCGTTCCGCCAAGGAGATAGACTTTGACATCCACGACCGGGTCAACTACGCCGTCAAGAAATCGCGTATTCAGGTCAATCCCAAGGACAAGACCATAACCCTGGAACTGTCCATTGACAACCGCATATCCAAGGTGATGGAATACTTCGAGATATTCCTGACCCGGATGGTGGTCTGCCAAAAAGCGGCTAAGCTGTTGGGATGCGAGTTCAAACTGGTCATCAACGGCACCAAAATATTGTAAGGGTAGCCGCAGATTCTTATGTGGCTAAACTATGCCCGGAAAATCTGTAGCCTAAGCGAAGCCTCCTTAAGAGTAAGGGATAAGCAATCTTGCCCGAAAACAATATATTCCCTTGACAAAATTCACTAATATGCATAAAATATGATATATTCTTTCCTGAAATAACTCCGATAAAAGGAGGACGGTATGCACAGTAAATCCATATTAAAAACAGCCACAGTTATTATGTTTATTGCTTATATCACCGCATTTAATTATGGCGGTTGTGGAGACATTGGTGGCTCAAGTGGCAGTAGCGGAACACCAACCGCAACTGCCCAAGTAACCTCACCGACACCGTCTAATAGCGCAACTAATGTGATAACAACTACTCAAGTCTCTTGGGCTTCTGTCAGTGGCGCAACTTCTTATGATGTCTTTTTCGGCACAACTGCACCTGGGACATTTGTCGGCAATCAGTCCGGCACGAGTTATAATCCTGATACACTTACATATAGCACCACCTATTACTGGCGGATAGATTCCAAAAATAGTGTTGGGACAACTACCGGTAATGTCTGGACCTTTATCACGCAAATAGCACCGTCTGCACAGGTAACCTCGCCAAGCCCGGCTAATAATACAATTAATGCGTCTATTAATCAACAGTTAGGTTGGGCATCAGCCAGCGGGGCTACTTCTTATGATGTTTATTTCGGTACGACCTCGCCGGGAACATTTATTATCAATCAGTCCGGCACGAGTTATAATCCCGGCACGTTTACATATAGCACTACTTATTACTGGCGGATTGACTCAAAGAATGCTACCGGCACGACTACTGGCACGGTCTGGAGTTTTACTACTCAGATAGCGCCGCCGTTATCGCTGAATGTTGCGGTTATTTCCTCTTCGCAGATTGATTTGACCTGGACGGATAATACCGATAATGAAACCGGCTATAAAATAGAGCGTAAAACCGGCTCCGGCGGAACCTATAGCCAGATTGCCGACATAGGCGCAAATATCATCACATATTCCAATACCGGCTTGGTAGATGGTGCCATCTATTATTATCGGGTCAGGGCGTATAATGCAACCACTAATTCCGCCTATTCCAACGAGGCATCTGATGCAATTGCTCTCAATGCGCCGACTATCCTGTCGGCTAATACCGTGTCAACATCACAGATTAACCTCACCTGGACCGATAATTCCAGTAATGAAGACGGATTTAAGATAGAGTGCAAGACCGGTGCAGGTGGAATATGGACACAGATTACTACAGTTAGTGCCAATCTAACTACTTATTCCAATACCGGACTGACAGATGGAACGGTCTACTCTTACCGCATCATGGCTTATAATTCAAACGGTGATAGCACCTACACCAACGAGGCATCAGCCACCACACTACTTATCGCGCCTTTAGGACTTCTTACAATCATTTCACGTACCGCAATAGCGCTTTACTGGATTGATACTACTGATAATGAAGACGGATACGAGATAGAACGGGGCGTAACAAATACCGCCTATTCACTCCTTATTACAGTAACGGCAAATACCTCCGTCTACACAGATACAAATCTTTCTCTTTCTTCGACCTATTATTATCGTGTTCGGGCTTATAACAACGTAGCCGCCAGCGCCTATTCTAACGAAGTATATGTTAGGGCAAGAGATTGGTCGGTCATTGCGGCTGGTAGCGGGCACACCATTGCCTTAAAGATCGATGGCTCGCTCTATGCCTGGGGACAGAACTTCTATGGTGAATTAGGCGATGGGACAACAACTAATAGATTGACCCCGACCCGGATTGGCACGGATACCAACTGGTCAGCCATTGACGCTGGCGTCGGGTACAACATTGCCCTCAAGATCGATGGCACACTCTGGGCCTGGGGAGATAATGCCTACGGTCAATTGGGTGATGGGACAATTGGTACTAATAAAAATACCCCAACTCGTATTGGTACTGATACTGACTGGTTAGCTATTGCTGCTGGAGGCTGGCACACCATCGCCTTGAAAGCAAACGGCTCACTTTGGACTTGGGGATATAACGAATATGGTCAATTAGGTGATGGGACAACGATAAGTAAGACTACCCCAACCCGGATTGGCACTGAGAACAACTGGTCAGTCATTGCCGCTGGTTACGAGCACACCGTTGCCTTAAAATCAGATGGCTCGCTCTATACTTGGGGCTGGAATAGGTCTGGTCAATTAGGCGATGGGACAAGTGGATACGGGACTAATAAATTGATCCCGACGCTTATTGGCACGGGTTGGTCAGCCATCGCCGCTGGTTGGTATCACACCATTGCCTTAAAGTCAGATGGCTCGCTTCATACTTGGGGCTCGAACGGGTATGGTGCATTAGCCGATGGAACAATATATGCTAACTTGACCCCAACACTGATTGGCACGGGCTTCTCTGCCATCGCCGCTGGTGAGGAGCACGCCATTGCCTTAAAGACCGACGGCACACTCTGGGCATGGGGATCTAATGGCTTTGGTCGATTAGGGGACGGGACAACAATTAATAAGAACACCCCGACGCTTATTGGCACGGGCTGGTCAGCCATCGCCGCTGGTGGCGCTCACACCAGTGCATTAAAAACCGACGGCTCATTCTGGGCTTGGGGACTCAACGACAATGGTCAATTAGGAGATGGGACGACTACTCAGAGGAATACCCCAACGCAGGCGGGGCAGTAATAATTCGAGGGACAGCATACTGAATAGATAAGTAAGGCGTCCCCGGAATTTGAAAAAGGAGAACACTATGAATGAAGCCAGACGTATCCTACGTTATATATTTCCAAGTGCCGCACTATTTATTGAGTTAGGTTTTTATTTGTTCCTGTGTCACACACCCTCAATAAGGAACGCTGTAGCCGATGCAACCAAAACAGGATCTGACATTTCGGCCACAACTCTTTTGATTTTTGCTGCGACCGGAATAGGGTATCTTTTAGGAATGATTTATCACGTATTGTATTGGACAAAAAGATTTGATTATTGCGGTGTTAATCATCAGGAAGTAATTATAAGCGCCGAAAAAATGAAGTGGTTGGAATTACGTCGTCAAAATGATGATACGGAGGTTAAAGCTAATGCATTAAGCAGAGCAGGTGCTTGGCATGTAGTATCAGGTACTTGGCATGCTGGAAGAGAAACATCCTGTATAATTAAGGGAGCGAATGAACGCACAGATAGTCTTTCAGACATTGTTCATGGTTTTGGAACTGCATTAATCGGTTCTGTTTTTGCTCTATGTTTTTGGCTAATTTTGCTTTTTAAAAATGGAACTACGTCTATTCCTTGGAATATTATTCCAGTCTTTATTTTAGCCTTAGTTATAATAGGCATTCATGGGATTAGTTATAAAACGGCGGTCAAAAGGGCTGAAGGTGTTATTGAAATTCTATTTTTGGGTGCACTTAAATATGAATATGAGAAGGGTCATAAGATTCCAGTAACAGTATATGTTAGTTCTAAGGATATTAACGAAAATGGGGGCAACACCTAATAAATAAGTAAGGGAAATTTAGGGGACGCGATACCAGAAAATGTTTCTGAAATGAAAAGTGGCGCCATAAGGGCGCCATGGCGCTTCGGCGCCAGAGGTTATTTTTATAATGAAAAAGATTATTGTCCTTTACACCCCGCAAAGCCCTTACTGGGAAAGGGCCAGGCAGGCCGAGTATGTCAGTATCAGGCATACCAAATTAGAGGATTGGGATGCCCTCAAAGGCTCCTGTCCACTGCCCGGCTTAGGGGTGTATAGCCGGGGAATGATTCAGGGCAAAAGCGCTGACCCAACCAATCTTCCTTTCGTATTCTTGAAGATTATTGATATGAGTTATGACGAGCACAACACTTATTTCCATATAGAACCGCTCCTGGTTACAAATATTCCCAGCCTGCAATTTCTTTGTCGTATTCCATCTCACAACCAGTTTGATTCCCGTGAACCGGATTACATCAAGAAAATCCTCAAGGGACTGCAAATAGACCCGCCGGATGAATGGCTCAAGCTGATAGACCCGAATAATTCATAAATTATACTCTGGCAGTTTGATGGTCCCGAGAGCCTTACGGCGGTTTATCCCGCTACCGCAGAATGCAAACGCCGCAAGGCATTTATGAATAAAGCGGGATAGAAGCGCAATAACCATATCTGGTAAATGTTTGCCGGCCAACATTTTTTTAATACCCTTCTTGGTAAAATGTTAGACGTCTAACATTATACCTGCTCTCAAATGTGCGACGTCACACATTCCTGCCTACCCCTATGTGAAAGCCGATAGTGGTAGGACTGTAAGCCGGAGGTAATATGGGTGTAAGTCAGGGGTAGTATAGATGTAGGTCGGGGGTAGTAGAGGTGTAGGCCAGAGGTAGTAGAGGTGTAGGCCGGAGGTAGTAGAGGTGAAGGCCGGAGGTAGTAGAGGTGTAGGCCGGGGGTAGTAGAGGTGTAGGCTGGAGGTAGTAGAGGTGCAGGCTGGAGGTAGTAGAGGTGTAGGCTGGAGGTAGTAGAGGTGTAGGCCGGAGGTAGTAGAGGTGCAGGCCGGAGGTAGTAGAGGTGCAGGCCAGAGGTAGTAGAGGTGTAGGCCAGGGGTGGTAGAGGTGTAGGCAGGGGGTAGTAGTAGTGTAGGTACTGGTCAGTGCCATAGCCTGTCCTATCCTGCAACATTGCACTACATTTCTTGTCATATTTTGTCCTGTTTAGTAAGCTGATTAAGCAGATTAAGCCGATGGTTCTAAATCTGATAAATCAGCTAAATCCGCTTACATAACTTATATGCTAACTGTAAATGACGTCTGTAAACAACTGGGTATCTCTACCCGCACGGTTTACCGGTTGCTCAAATCAGGGAAATTGCCTGCCAAGCGCATCGGCGGACAGTGGCGTTTTGAACAGAAGGACGTTGAGAAACTGCTTGTATACAAAACGCCAACCAAATACATTATTAAACCCGGCCTGATGACCCTGAAAGAGGTCTGCGAATATCTGGGCCTAAGCCGGTTTACCATTTATCGGTTAATTAATGTGAAGAAGTTGCCCGCTGTAAAGTTAGGCGGCAGGTGGCAGTTTCTTCAGTCAGAGGTTCGTCAATTCCTGACTCATAGCCGCGATGTGCCCGGCCATGTTTTAGGGATGAACTTTGAGGGCGGGGTGATGACCTTGAATCAGGTGGCCCAGGCGCTAGGCGTCAACCGCCGGACGATTTACCGGCTGGTCAGGGAAGGCAAACTGCCGGCTACCAAGATTGCCGGAGTCTGGCGCTTTATCCGTACCGAGGTCAGCCGTTATATGCTGGATCATAAATATTCCTACGGCACCACCGGCGTCAAAGGCATATTTTTTTGGAGCCAGGCGTTGGATAAATATTACAAGAGGAAAGACCTTTATTACGTCAAAGACAGCGCCTATGACGGCTTCGTCGGAAGTAACCAGGATTACCACGATTTTAAGACGCTAAAGAGCATTCACGCCGATATGCCCAATGACAAGTTCTTTGCCGAACTGCATTACCGCAAGATAAGCGTTCAGGGCGGTTTCATACTGGCGCTCACGCCGAAACAATACGAAAATCTGCCTACCGAGGAATACGTGCACTGGTCGGGATTCCGCGTGCCGGATAATCAACTCAGACATCTGCAATTATAGCTGGCAGCCCGTACGGGTTCTTGGCCCAAGACCTCTCAGGGTCTAGGGATAATTCGCGGAGTTTATCCTTACAGGATGCTGCGCTGTCCCGCCTTTGGGCAGGGCTCCAAGTGTCACTAATCCCACTCGCTATGCTCGGGGATAAGTGCCGGTAACTCGTTACACTCGAACCGGCACTAATATGCAATATTCATCCGGATAAAGAATCCGCGCACCGAATAGTCATAGGTATGTTCCAGGTTATCGGTGAAGTCGGTGAAGTTGTAGCCGATGCCGAAATGCATGGTCTTATCGAACTTGTATCCTATTTCCGCCAGATAGCCGGTCTTTTTGTCCGTCGTGCCTCCGGTCAGTTGGTCTGTCAGTGAATTCTTTGCCTCGGTTCTGAGGATACGATACTCGCCGCCGACTATAAAGCTTTTCAGGTGGTTTGTGTTCGCAGAGCGCCATGGCGCTGTAGCGCCAAACGTGTAGTTAATGCGGTTTATCCATAAGTCGGTATTACTGTGGGTCTCGGGGATATAGCCGATTTCCTCAGACATCCGGCGGTGCGCGTATTTTTCAACCACTTGCAATGGGGGTAAAATATCATAGGCCGTTTCCAGGGCGTAGATGTTGGCTTTTATCTGGCTGTTTGATTGGTTCCTTATGTCTTCCAGATAGGTGTACTTGGCAATAAGGAGCCATTTGTCCCATTTGACCGGCCGGAGCGCCGTGCCGATGCCGTATTCACGGAACAGGCTTTCGACCTTATCGGTAGTGGTGTTGTCTGTCCGAGCCCAGTTCAACCTCAACATTCCGGATAGGTCTTCGGTCAACTGATATTTGAGGTTATTGGCGGTCAGGTATTGCTTCTTGTTTTGAATACCGTTGTCGGCCCGGAATTCTAACTTGGTGCTTAATGTCGTTAAGCCTGATTTTAGATCTTCCGTATTCTTTGTGTCCTTTGTGTCCCCGCCCGACTGAACAGTCGTTCGGGCGGGTTTGTGGCTATATTGTGCATTAACTGACACGACCTGTCTTGTGGTCTGTGTTTCGTCGAAGTAATTGACCAGGCCGGTCTCAAATGAGTTCCTTACGGTCCACTCTGATGTTAGCTGTGTTTCCTCGCCCACCTTTTGGTTGTTGGAAACCATCTGTTCCTTGTCCGAGGTCTTGTATTCTTCCTGTGCGTAAACGGATGTTTTATTTGTGACCTGGCTTCGGCCGCCGATGGCCGAGGTCATCGTCTGGCCTTCGGTATCAGAGGCGCCTAATCCGTAATTGGTATACATATTGGTTCTGGAGCTGACCGGATACGAGAAACCGCTCAGGACCGAATAAGCGTCTGTGGCCACCGAGCCCTGGACCGATAGCTGTGATTTATCCGAGAATATGGTCGAGCCGCCCAAGGTTGTCTGGGTGTTGGAATATTGGTTAGTGGGGGTATCCTGAATTGCAAACTGTTGGGCGACAAAGAGTCGGGTTTGTTTGGTGTATTGGTAATCCAGCCGGGCGGCCAGGATATCTGTCCCTGAGTTGTTATCAGACAGGGCAGTAGACGGAATTTCTACATCCTGATACCGGTATTCGCCGGTTAGGTTGAGTTTCCCCGGCTCCAGCGCCCAATTTGCCTGCAGGAAAGCGGTCTGGTTTTTCTGCGCGCCTATGAGCGTGCCGGCAATAGTGGCCGGATTGGGTTCCAGCGTTTCCTGTGCGTCATAACCGACCATGAATTTTAACCTGTCGCTGGTTTTGATGGTCGTATTCATGCCGTATTTCTGTGTGCCTTGGTTGGCTGAAGTAGCGGTGGATTCGAATCCTTCACCGGTGCGTTGGTAAACCAGGCTGGTCTGGATATCCTTGGTGATGTCGGCCCTGGTCTTTAAGAGATAGGCGTTGCCGTCGGTCTTGGTCGTGCTGATCGGGCTGAAACCGGAACCGCCGTCCAGCGAAAAGTAGTCCGGTATTCCGGTTGACTCGGACTGGGCGTATTCGGCTTTGATGTCAATGGAACCGGTTCCGCTAATCGGGAAACTGAGGTTCACATCAGCTCCGCCGATCGTATAATCATTCGTATCAGTTTGCGAAGCCGCAGTCCCGCTGAAGGCGGGATAAACTCCGTCCCGATTATTTCGGGACTGAATATAGGTTAACCCGATATTAGGCGTGGCAATCCGTCCGCCGTAAACGCCTTTGGAATAATCAAGTGCGTCTGTTTCGTATTCGTAAGCCACTTTAATATAGACCGGGTTACCGTTAAGGATATTGCTGGATATTATGGTGCTGGATTCCTGAACCATTCCAACCGGTTGGAAGAAGATAATCCGGCCGTTACCATAATCTATCTCGTAGTCAATATCCCGCGCCTTGGTGACAGATGATAATGTAAGGTTTGACAGCTTATCCCGTGTTTCTATGGTAACCTTTTCAGAACCGGTGACTATGCTTTGGTTCTTGAGGTAGTAGAACGAGCCGCCGGTTGATTGGAATTCATTCACGGCCGGCACCTGACGCGACTGGCTGGTAAAAAGCGAAATATTATTGGGGAATAGCACAAATCTGTCAAATCCTTTTGGCACCGGGACATCCAAATATACATTTGCTCCATACAGCGCGCGGTTATAGTTGATTAATTCAGTTTTGTTAATATTAGTCTGATAGTTGCCGACTATTATACCAAGTTTGTGAGTGTTTCCGTCGCCCATTTCCGCCAATAAATATAGTGGTCCCTGCGTATTAGCGCCTTCATAAGAAACCCTGGAATTATCGCCATAAGTTGGGTAATATTTGTCCGGGTCTGTATATTTGAATAAATCAGTATTTTTATTTGAGATTCTATCGGTATCATAGGAAACAATAACGTGGGCTTCGGGATGCATGACAAAATTTGTATAAAACGCCAGCCTGCCGTCAGTATAGAGTCTTTTCTGTAAACGCTTATCACGATTGGCCAGGTCGGTATTGCCTTTGACAGATGAATAGCCTATCTCGCCGCTGCCTAGCATAACGCCGCCGTACCCATTTTTATATATATTGTCTGAGTATTTAGGGTTGATTGCAAAATTAACCTTTAGGAGCAGGCCTTCGGTAACCCGAACTATTTGAGATAACCCGACCGAATAATCTTCGGCATAACTGCCTATTTTTAAATGGTGTGTGCCGGGTTTGACCGCCGGAATATGATACATACCCTCTTTATCAGTTATTGCTAATACGCCATTCTCCATTATTATTGTTGCGGATGCCACGCCCTTTTCGCCTTGGTCAAATACGCCGTTGGCGTTGGTATCTATGAATACCCGGCCCATTATCGTGCCCAGGTCGAAAAGAGGGTCGTCAATGACCATCACTTCTTCGCTGGCCGTGTTCGAGGTTTTCCAGATTACGTCAAAATAGTCGCAATAGGCGCTGTTGACATATCGGCCTTTGGCCAGGCCGCTGCCGGCTATTAGTTGATACGACAGCGTCTTGGTCTGGCCGGGCGCTATCGCGTCTAAATCCGGGAATGTCAGCGCCGTGCCGGTGATGACCGGGTCGGCCAAGTTGACCCCATCAATCACGCTTGAGCCCGGGATATACCTGAACCCGGCCGGAATGGTATCGATGACGATATTATTATTAGATGTATCGGTGGTGGAGGTGAAATTGCTGACGGTAATATTATATGTAATGATTTCCCCGATGGTGATGTATTGTTTATTGGCCTTTTTGGACAGGACGATATTAGCCGGGTCAGCCGGGCCTGAGCCGATGGTATAGAGGCTGCCGTTATCGGCTCCGATATAAACCACCGCCGGTGATGCGCCGACATTGCTGTTGTTTATGGCCGGCGATGAACGCACCGCCGAGCCGATATCGCGGCTCCAGACCACAGTCCCGGCTGAATTGAGGCAATAAACCCTGCCGTCATCCGAGCCGAAATAGATATTGCCGGTAGTATCTATCGCCGGAGAAGAGCGTATCGTTGCCGTGGTTGGAAAAGACCAGTTGATGCCGCCGGTAGCCAGGGCAATGGAATATAAACTGAAATCGTCAGAACCGACATGAAGCGTGGTGGCGTTTACGGCCGGTGATGAATATACCGGCCCGGCAGTAGCGGCGGTCCATTTGAGCGTGCCGTTGGGATTGATGGCATAGATAATTCCGTTGGTTGCGCCGGCATAAACGGTTCCGTCCGCACCGACAGCCGGAACTCCGACAATCGCGCCGCCGGCTTGGTATCTCCATCTCAATGACAGAGGGTTTGTATCCAGGGCGTATAAATAATTATCGTTGGACCCGATATAGAGCGTGCCGTCCGCGGCAATAGCCGGAGCTGAATCAACCGCGCCACCGGTCGGATATAGCCATTTGAACGAACCGTCGTAGTTGACGGCGTAGATATTGCCGTTGCCCGAGCCGAAATATATGGTGCCGTCCGCGCCGATGGCCGGTGATGAACGCACTGTGTTGCCGGTGTTATAAGACCAGTTCACCGCGCCGGTGGTATTGTTCAGGGCGTATAGCGCCGTGCCGGCGCCGATGTATAGAGTGCCGTCTGAGCCGATGGCCGGAGTGGAATATATCTGTCCCAGAATCTGAGATGCCCATTTGAGCGTGCCGTTGGGGTTGAGCGCATAGACCTTGCCGTCGAATGAGCCGGCATAAATGGTGTTGTCAGCGGCAATCACCGGCGATGACTGGATGACGCCGCCGGTGGCGTATTGCCGCTTGACGGTGTCTGTAACCGGTCCGGCCATCGCGGTCAGACCGGTTCGTTGCAAGTTGGTATGGAATATCGGCTGAGGCGTTGCGGCCAGCGGTCCGCCCGGCGCTATGACCGTGATAGTCTTGGTCGCGGTTACAAACGCGCCGGCGCTGTCGCGCATCTGCATGGCTATCGTATGTGCGCCGGCGGTGAATGTCCGGGTAATCGTTTTGGCAATAGAGAAAGATGTGTCCCAGACGCCGTCGTTTTCCCAGTCCCAACGCACCATTAAGTTTTGTACTGGCTCGTCGATATCGGATGACGTGCCGGCATCGAACCAAAACACCGTGTTGGTTGAACCGGTTTCAGGGATTACATTAAATAAGGCTGTAGGCGCGTGGTTGGTTGGTTCCTTGTCATTCTTGACGTAGTCGAGAATGCTGGCCGCGCCCAGGATGGAACCGCCGATATACCACAGGCTGGGCGGAGATTCTTGGCCTATCTGGGACGCGGTGGTATTGACGAATTCGATTGATTCAGCATAAACCCCGTTTTTGTCCATCTCTCCCAGTTCCAGCAGTCCGTAAGGCGATTGCTGATAAAGGATAATCCGGCTTTTACCGATGTATCCGGTGTAATCGTTTGACTGAAGCGCTTTGCCGTTGACTATTACCCGGTCGGGCAGCCATTCCTGCAAAGGGACATCGTCCTCGCCGGTAATCAGTATTTCGTCCTTGCACCGGGCATACATGGCGTAATAATAAACGGCTTCTTCTTTATCCAGCGTTCTGGACAGGCGCCGGTAAATTATATCGTCAAATGGGTTTTTGGGTTGGTTCCAGGTGTAGATGACCTCGACCAGCGGCGCGTTGACGGCAGGCTCGGCTGAAATGGCAGGCGTGAATATGTAATACAATGTAAAGAATAGGATTGCAATTTTGTACGGTCTATACTCTATATGCATACTTTCATATGGCTACTTGAAATCCAGTTGCCTGGTTTTTTCGTTAATCAGCGACTCGGCTCCGGCCAGGCCGAAATCGGTTATTGTTATAATGGTCTGGGTCTTTTTCCTGGTTGAATCCTGCATCATCTCAAGCCGGGCCAGCCCGGATAGGGGTATTATTTTTGAATAAAGACTTTCGCTTGATAGGCCGATTTCCGGCTGGTTGGTAACCAGCTTGGTGCAGGCCAGCGACTTGATATCCGGTTGGGATGTGATTGTTATTGAAATTGTCTTGCCGCCAGATATTTCAGGTTCTCCCGCGACTGAAGTCTTATTTTCTGCTTTGGGGTTTGCCTCGTTAGAAGTCTTATCAGGAACGATGGGTTTATCCAGTATCTCCAGCCGGGTCAGCGGTATCAGGTTTAACTTGCCCAGCATCTCGGCCAGCAGTTTTTCCCGGGTAATCCGGGTTTTTATCTCCCATATCCGCAGGTTCATTTCTACGGCCGGCAGTTGCCCGTGCTTGACGATTATTTTCTCCGGCTGAGGAGTTCCCTTGGAATCAGCCAGGAACCTGACGATGCGTTGTGATTCTTTGCCATGGTTGACTGCCAGTTCGACCCAGAAAAGCTCCTGTTCGTATAACGTCTGTCGGCCGGTAATGGACATTTTGATGTCGGCCTCGGACGTGGATGACAGGTTGTCCTTGTTCGTTTCGGACTTGTCGATATCGTAACGGTTGATGTGGTATTGCACCCATTGGCCGACAGCTATACCGGAATTGGCGCCCGACTGGTTGGTTTCATGGGTTGCCGCATATCCGATCAAGGACAGGCATAGGATCAATAAAAATATCGCGGAATAATGTCGCATAGCGGAATTATATATAGCAAAGAGATAAAATCAAGTATATAAATTCTTTGACTAAAATATGAAGATATGGTCAAATTCCAAAATCATTATGATTACATTAGCAGTCAACGGTGCGGCCGGACGGATGGGTTTGTCTATAATCAGGCTGGCAACCGATTCCAAAATATTTAAACTGGTTCTGGCCGTTGACCGCCCGGGGCATCCTCAATCAGGTAAGGATGTAGGTCTGATGGTCGGCCTGGGCAAACCGCTCGGGGTCACGTTATCCGCGGCCATCGATAAAAAGGCTGATGTAGCTATCGATTTTTCACTCCCGGCCGGAGCTATGGGTTGTCTGGATGCCTGTCGCAAGCATAAAATACCGCTGGTTATCGGTACCACCGGTTTCGATAAGACACAGCTCAATAAGATCAAGGCCGCGTCAAAAGTGATTCCCTGCCTGTTGAGCCCGAACATGAGCCTGGGCGCCAATCTGCTTTTCAGGCTGGGTGCCGAGGCGGCCCGGACGCTTGGTCCGGACTATGACGCTGAGATAATTGAGACCCATCACCGGTTTAAGAAAGACGCCCCCAGCGGTACAGCCAAACGGTTGGCCGAATGTGTGGCCAAGGCGTCCAATAAGAATATTCCCATACACTCACTCCGGATAGGCGACGTGGTCGGCGACCATACCGTTGTTTTCAGCAACCTGGGGGAGCGCATCGAGCTGACTCATCGGGTCAACAACCGCGACATATTCGCTCGGGGCGCCATTTATGCCGCTAAATTCCTTGCTAATGCCAAACCCGGACTGTACAGTATGTCCGATATTCTGAAATAATAAGAAAGGCGTGATATGAAAAAAATAGTTTATCTGTTGGGATGGTTCCTGATTTGTGTTACTCTGGTGACTTTTATCTCAGCCGAAACGCCGGTTACTCCCAAGGTGGCTGAAGCACCCAAAGTCATAGAGATTAAGGACATTAAAAATATACCCCCGGCTGAACTGATTGGCAAGATTTATGACTTACGCAATAAGAAGTTTGTATCATTCGACGAGATGATGGACGACGCGGCTAAGGCCAATGTCGTTTACGTGGGCGAAACGCATGACAGTGTGCCTCATCACCAGATGCAGGAAAAGGTTCTCAAGGCCGTCTATGAGCGCAATTCCAAAACCAGGAAAATTTCCATCGGCATGGAAATGTTCCAGCGCCCGTACCAGTCATTTCTGGACGATTACATCGCCAAGAAGATAGACGAGAAAGAAATGCTTCGCAAAACTGATTATTACAGCCGCTGGAGTTTCGAGTGGATGATGTACCAGCCTATGGTCACGTTCTCGTATGAAAAAGGTTTAAAAGTCGTAGCCCTTAACGCTCCGGCCGAGATTAGCAAGAAAGTCGCCCGTAGCGGACTCAAGGTGCTTACCCCGGAAGAGCGTAAATCTCTGCCCGAAAAGATAGACATCAACGATAAGGAACATCGTTTTTACATCTATGAGCGATTCCGCCCGCATATCCAGATGGGTATGTTTACCGAGGAGAATTTCCAGAGTTTTTACGAATCGCAGTGCGTTTGGGAAGATACCATGGCTGATTCGGTGGCCAGCTTCTTCCGCGGGTTGGACAAAGACGCGGCTTCGGGCCAGATGGTCGTCTTCGTGGGCGGCGGCCATATTATGTTCCGTTTCGGTATTCCGGAGCGGGCCAAATGGCGTACCCAGTTCGATTACCGGACTATTCTGGGCGTTGAAATATCCGAAAACAAGGAACCTATGAATAAATCAGAGGACGGTAACAGCGGAGTATTGGAAATATTGGAAGAACACAAAAATAGCCCGGCTGATTACTTGTTCTTTACCAAGGTGTTAAAGATTGACCAGATTCGCCCGATGCTTGGAGTAATTTTGGATCAGCCTCTGGCTGATAAGAAGGGAATGCCTGTTAAGGACATTGCTCCAAACAGCGCCGCATCAAAAGCCGGGATTCAGAAGGATGATATTATTATTTTTGTTGACAATCAGCCGATAGCCGATATGTTAGACCTTAAATTCGCCATGCTTAACAAAAAGGAGAATGACAAGGTCGAAGTCACGGTTGTTCGGGGTAAAGATACCAAAAAGCTTGCCTTGACGCTGGAACTGGTAAAGCGCGATTAGCATATATGATTCACAAAAAAGATATTGCCCGCCAGGTAGCGGTTAAGCATAACATGTCCGAAAGCACGGTTATCAAAATCATCCAGACCACTCTGGACACGATAATAGATACGGTCATCAAGAAAGGGCGTTTGGAATTGCGCAACTTCGGGGTGTTCATGATAAAACAGCGCAAGGCCCGCAAGGCTCGTAACCCTAAGACCGGTGAAAAGCTTATGGCACCGGCTAAAAAGGTTATTGTTTTTAAGTCCGGGCATCACATCAAGAAAAAGCTGGCTAAGATCTGATAATTACTTGGTTTTTAATTCCGCCGCGGTTTTTTCCTGCAACTCCACAAACTTGCCGATGGCTCTGAATTTCTCGTAGCGCTTCTGAAGCAGCACTTCGGTCGGCATCTGGGTCAGTTCGTTCAGGTAGCGCAGAATTACTTTTTTGACGTTTTCCGCGGTTGTTTTATGATCCCGGTGCGCGCCGCCCAGCGGTTCAGGTATGATCTCGTCCACAATGCCCAGCTCCAGCAGGTCTTTGGCTGTGAATTTCAGGGCTTTAGCCGCGTCCGGCGCTTTACTGCTGTCGCGCCAGAGCAGGGCCGCGCAGCCTTCTGGTGATATGACCGAGAAGTAGGCATTTTCCATTATGGCCAGTTTGTCGCCCACGGCCAGGGCCAGCGCGCCGCCGCTGCCGCCTTCACCGGTGATGATGCAGATTATCGGCGTCCGCATCCGCGACATCTCAAAAAGGTTCTTGGCAATGACCAGCGCCTGTCCGCGTTCCTCGGCGCCGATGCCCGGATACGCGCCCGGCGTGTTTATCAGCGTGATAATCGGTAGCTTGAATTTCTCGGCCAACTGCATCTTTAACAGCGATTTGCGGTAGCCTTCCGGATGCGGACAGCCGAAATTGGATTCCATCCGTTCCATGGTATTTTTACCTTTCCGGGTGCCGACTACCATGACTTTGAAGTTATCCAGCTTGGCCAGCCCGCAGACGATGGCTTTGTCATCGCGGAACGAGCGATCGCCGTAGAGTTCTATGAAATCCTTGAATATCAAATCTATGAAATCCGTAGCCAGTGGCCGCTGGGGATGCCGGGCTAGCAGCACCCGCCGCCAAGGCGTCAGGTTTTTGTAGATATCCAGCTTTAAGCGGTCGGCCCGCTGCCTGAGCTTGCTTATCTCGTCCGTCAGGTCCACGTCAGCCAAGGACGAAAACTTCTCCAGCTCGGCAATCTTCTTTTCCAGCGCCACTATAGGCACCTCGAAATCCAAGCTATTTAGATTTTCCATAATCTTCATATCCTACATATTGCGGTATACCTGTCAATATCTGTATATAAAATAATTGACTCCGGTCGTTTGGCCTTATATTCTATGCCTCATGAATCATTTAAAGAGATTCTATTTCTACGGCCAGCCCCAGGCTGATAAAATCATCCTGGACCAGGTGCAGTCTCACCACCTTAAAGATGTTCTTCGCCTTAAACAGGGCAGTGACGTCGAGGTTTTTAACAGCCGGGGTGATTCTTATCTGGCCCGGGTGGCTGTCTTGGAAAAGGACCGGGTGGTGCTTGATATTATGGAAACCCGGCACGTCCAGGCGGCGCAACTGCACATCACCGTGGCCTCGGCTATGCCCAAGGGCTCGCGCATGGATTGGCTGGTCGAAAAAACCGCTGAACTGGGCGCTTCCGAACTCATCCCGGTCATTACCCGTCGCAGCATTGTTCGCGACGCCGACCGCAAGCTCCGGCGTTGGCAGAACCTGGCCGTGGCCGCGGCCAAACAGACCGGCCAGAATACACTGCTCCATATCCACCCGCCCATGGATTTTACAGATGTGGTCGGCCAAATAGCTAATTACGATTTAGCCCTGATTGCCGTACCGTCCGCGCCGGACGGTTCGTTGGAAGAAATGATGCAAAAAAGTGGAAATACCCGGCGGATATTGTATCTTATCGGACCGGAAGGCGATTTTACGCCTGAAGAGATTGAACAGGCGGTTAAAGCCGGTTTTAAAGAAGCGCGATTGCCGGTAACATCTATCTTGCGGGTAGAAACCGCTGCCATAGCCTTGTTAGCCATGATTTTTTATGCAGTTAAAAAGGCCTAAGACCGTTTACGTCTGCCAGAAATGCGGCTCCTCCGCGCCCAAGTGGGTCGGCCGTTGCGCCGAGTGCGGCGAGTGGGGCAGTCTGGCCGAAGAAATAATGGCGCCGCAGTCCCAGCAGAAAAATAAAACCTCGCTGGGCGGAGAGAGACCCAAGCCTATTAGCCAAGTCAAATTATCCGATGCGCCGCGCCTGATCAGCAACATCAAGGAATTCGATCGCATCCTGGGCGGTGGTATCGTTATCGGTTCGGTCACGCTTATCGGCGGCGACCCGGGCATCGGCAAGTCAACCTTACTTCTGCAGGTCTCGCACAAACTTACAAAGGAAGGCATGAAGGTTCTCTATGTCAGCGCCGAGGAATCGGTTCTCCAGACCAAGCTCCGGGCCGAGCGGCTGGGCGTTGATTCGGATAACCTGCTCCTGGCTTCCGAGACCAATATCGATGTTATCGGCTCTTACATAGAGGAATACAAACCCGACCTGGTGGTAGTGGATTCCATCCAGATGGTCTACCGTCCGGAAATACCTACTGCGCCCGGCACCCTGACTCAGGTTCGCGAATCAGCCATGGCCATGGTCTATCTCTGTAAGCGGCTGGGCGTTTCGCTTTTCCTTATCGGACACGTCACCAAGGATGGCTCGTTGGCCGGGCCGCGCTCGCTCGAACACCTGGTTGACAGCGTCCTTTATTTCGAAGGCGACCGTTTCCAGTCTTTCCGCATGCTCCGGGCTGTCAAGAACCGTTTTGGCTCGACCAACGAAATCGGCATATTCGAGATGCAGGAAGACGGCTTGATTGAAGTCACCAACCCGTCCGATATGTTTATCTCACAGCGTGACAAAGACACGGCCGGCACGGTCATCGTGCCGTCCATGGTCGGCAGCCGCCCGCTGCTCTTGGAAATCCAGGCTCTTACCTCGCGTTCTTATTACGCTGCGCCGTCGCGCCGGGTCAGCGGCGTTGATTTCAATCGCACCACCATGATACTGGCCGTGCTCGAGCGCCGGCTGGCCATACCGCTCGGTTCGCAGGACGTCTTCGTCAACGTCGTTGGCGGTGTCAAGATAGATGAACCGGCCGCGGATTTGGGCATCGCCCTGGCCATCGTTTCCAGCTATCGTAACCGGCCCATTTCCGATATCGTCGCTGTCGGTGAGGTCGGACTAGCCGGCGAAATCCGGCCGGTCAGCCATATCGACCGCAGGTTGCAGGAAACCGTCCGGCTCGGCTTCAATAAGATTATCGTGCCCGGCAACAGCGCGAAAAGATTGAAAAAAGAAGGTGATTTTGATATTCGCAGTTATAATTATCTTAACGTTCTGGTGCGCGATTTAATCGGCCAACCAGCTGATAAGGGCCAACCGGCCAAGGAGCAGTCATGAAAACGGTAAAGGTTTACAGCACGCCTACCTGTCCCTGGTGCGTAAAGGTCAAGGACTTCCTCAGCCGCCGCAATATTTTGTTCGAGGATATCGACGTTTCCAAGGACCCGGACAACGCCAAGGAATTGCTTGAGGTCTCAGGCCAGTACGGCGTGCCGGTCATTACCATGGATGACCAGATAGTCATCGGCTTTGACCCGATTCGGATAGAAGAACTGCTCAAGGAATGATATGAAAAAGGTTAAGGTTTATTCCATCCCGTCCTGCCTGGAGTGCATCAGGCTCAAGGCCTACCTCAAGGGCCGGCAGATAAGCTTTGAGAATATAGATGTCTCCGGTGACCCGGACCGGACCGAGGTGGTCAAGGTCTCCGGCCAGCGTTTTGTCCCGGTAATTGTTGTCGGTAACGAGGTCTTGACGGGTTTTGACCCTGCCCGTCTGTTCCTGGCGCTGGATAACACGTCTTATAAAGATTCTATTCTACCCAAGTGGCGTTGTTCCGAATGTGGCTACACGCTTGAAGCCCGAACGCCGCCGGCTCCCTGTCCCAACTGCAATGCCAAATGCGATTTTACCAATGTTACCTGCTACACGCCCGAATGCGGCGGGCAGGACAATATTGACCCTAAATTGTTTAATAATAAACCCGGATAAATGAAGTCTGGAGCCCAAGCTCCGGCTCGCCGATTAACGGCGATTAGAAAGAAGAGTACCATTATGAAACCGTTAGCCGCCAACCTGATGAATCGGATAAAGACACGCAAAGCCAAAGTCGGCATTATCGGCATGGGCTATGTTGGCCTGCCGCTGGCCCGGCTCTTCGCACTGCGCGGATTCCCCGTGACCGGGTTTGATATCGATCATAAAAAGGTGTCCGCTCTGAACGCCGGCAAGTCTTACATCAAGCATATTACCGCTGAAAGCATCAACGATATCAGGCTCAAGCGCGGGTTCAAGGCCGTGACTGATTTCGGCCAGCTCAAGAATATGGACGCCATCATCATCTGCGTGCCCACGCCGTTGACCATTATGCGCGACCCGGATATGTCATACATCGTCAACACCACCCAGACCATCCGCCGGACCCTGCGCAAGGGACAGCTGGTCGTCCTGGAAAGCACCACCTATCCCGGCACCACCGACGAAGTCTGCCTGCCCATACTGGAGCAGACCGGGCTCAAGGCGGCTAAGGATTTCTTCCTGGCCTTTTCGCCTGAACGCGAAGACCCTGGCAACGCTAAATACTCTACCGAAAAGATACCCAAGGTGGTCGGCGCCGACGACCCGGACAGCCGCGTCCTGGCCCAGGCGCTCTACGGTGCGGTGGTTATGAAGGTCGTACCCGTCTCATCGACCCGGGCCGCTGAATCGACCAAACTGCTGGAAAATATCTACCGCTGCATCAATATAGCTATGGTCAACGAGCTCAAGGTGCTTTTTGACAAGATGGGCATCGACGTTTGGGAGGTCATCAACGCCGCCTCCAGCAAGCCATTCGGATTCCAGCCGTTCTATCCCGGCCCCGGCTTGGGCGGGCACTGCATCCCCATCGACCCGTTTTACCTGTCTTGGAAGGCGCGCCAGTACGAGACGCCCACCAGGTTCATCGAGCTGGCCGGTGAGGTCAATCTGGCTATGCCTTATTATGTCGTTAACAAGACCGCCGAGAAATTCAACAATCTGGGCAAATCGCTCAAGGGTTCCAGCATTCTCATCCTTGGCGTGGCCTACAAGAAAGACGTCGACGATATGCGCGAATCGCCGGCCCTGAAGCTGATAGAGCTCTTTATGGAAAAGGGCGCCCGGGTCCAGTATAACGACCCGCACATACCGGCTCTGCCCGAACTCAGGCACTACAAACTGCCGCCGTTCAAGTCCCAAAAGCTGACCGTGCCGATGCTCAGGAAATACGACGCTGTGGTCATCGCTACCGACCACACCGCCTACGACTATCAGTTGATAGTCAACAACAGCCGGCTGGTCATAGACAGCCGTAACGCCACCAAGAATGTTACCAAGAATAGAAGCAGGATAGTTAAGGCCTAGGAGGACGGGAGATTACAGATTTCAAATTGCAGATTGAGAATTATCCGTGAAATCAGCTTAATCCGCTTACTAAAAAGGTATTTCTGATGTCAGCATTATGGCTTAACTTAGCCGAGACGCTCCGGGTCAACGCCGCCAAGTATGCGGACCGGATGGCGCTTAAGGACAAGTCCCGGCTGTTGACCTTCAGTCAGCTTAACACCCGTATTGATAAATTATCCAACGCCATGCTCGGGTTGGGGCTCAAGAAGGGCGACAAGGTCTCCTGCCTGCTGGAAAACTGCCTGGAAATCATCGAGCTCTATCTGGCCTGCGCCCGGACCGGTATCGTCATCAACCCCATAAACTTCCGGCTTAGCCCGGCCGACGTCGCCTACATCGCCGCCGACGCCGACAGCAAGGCCTTCTTCGTCCACGATGAATTCATTCCGCTGATTGAACAAATAAAGCCGCAGCTGCCGCAAATAAAACATTACATTGAGATAAAATCCCATATCCCGCATTCCAAATCTCAAATCTCTAATTTATCTGATTACGAATCCTGGCTGAACAGCGCGCCGGACAAGGACCCCGGCATTCGGGTCGACCCCAAAGACACCTGGGTTCTGCTCTATACCTCGGGCACCACCGGCAAGCCCAAGGGCGTGCTCCGGTCGCACGAATCATATATTGCATTCTACCTCATAAACGCCGGTGATTTCAGTTTCCGGCCGGACGATATCTGCCTCAACGTTATGCCGCTCTGCCACGTTAACACCACCTATTTCTCGTTCACCTTCACCTATATCGGCGGCGGTATCTACGTCCATCCGGCCCGGAACTTCAACCCCGAAGAAATCCTGGGTATCGTCGCCCGGGAAAAGGCCACCTTTATCTCGCTCATCCCCACCCATTACAACCTGATACTCGGCCTGCCGGCCGATGTCCGGGCTAAATACGACGTGTCCTCCATAAACAAGCTGTTGTGCTCCTCGGCGCCGGCCCGGGGCGAAATCAAGAAGCGGGTGATGGAATATTTCACCAACGCCCGGCTCTACGAAGGCTACGGCTCCACCGAGGCCGGTATTGTCACCATCCTCAGGCCTGAAGAACAGCTCAGCAAGGCCGGCTCTATCGGCAAGGAATCCATCGGCACCGACCGCATCAAGATACTCGACTCCGCCGGTAAGGAACTGCCGGCCGGGCAGGTGGGCGAGCTCTATTCCCGCGGCCCGATGCTCTTTGACGGCTACTACAAACTGCCCGACAAGACCAAGTCCGTTTTCAAAGGCCAATGGTTCAGCGCCGGCGATATGGCCAAAAAGGATGCCGACGGCTATTACTACCTGGTCGACCGCAAGGACAATATGATCATCACCGGTGGCGAGCACGTCTATCCCTCCGAGGTCGAAGAGGCGCTGGCCCTCAATCCCAAGGTTTTCGAATCCGCCGTCATCGGCGTGCCCGACGACAAATGGGGTGAATCGGTCAAGGCGTTTATAGTTCTCAAAGAAGGTCAGACCTCTACCGAGAGAGAGATAATCGATTACTGCCGCGACAAGATGGCGGCCTATAAAAAGCCCAAGAGCGTCGTTTTTATCAAGTCTGTTGATATTCCCCGGACGGCCAGCGGCAAAACGCTCTACCGTGAACTTCGAGGAAAATACGCGTAGCCACAGATTACACAGATTTATTTCGGGAGTCGTTATTATTCGTGTTAATCTGTGGTTAAATATATGCTAATCTATGACTGAATATTTCTTGACAAGGTGTTACAGAAGTGTAACACTACAGTTGAAAGGAGTCATTAATATGTCAGCCAAGAACCCCAGAATAAATGTAGTCTTAGACCGTCCCATTTACCAGGCCATAAGAAAATTAGCCCATGACGACGGAGTCTCGCTTTCTTATAAAGTCCGGGACCTGGTCAGTATGAGCCTTGAATACTTCGAGGACGTAGTCTTGACCGGCGTTGCCGAAGAGCGCGAGCGGACATTTAACCGCAAGAAAGCCCTGACCCACCGGCAGGTATTTCCCAAATAACGGCTATATGGCCTATACAATTTTATACCACCATAAGGTTAAGGAAAGCGACATCCCGGCGATTGACAAGACCGCCCGTGTCAGGATATCAACCGCCATAGAAACGCGGCTGACCATTGAACCAGAAAAATACGGGCACCCCCTGCGCAAGCCCTTGAGTGGATACTGGAAACTGCGCGTCGGGGACTACCGGGTTGTTTATAAGGTAAACAAAAACGAGGTATGGGTTTTGGCTATTTTGCACCGCTCCGTAGTTTATAAAATAGTTTCACAAAGGATTTAGCAGGGTTGATTTAACTGGGAAATAAACTATCAGCTAAATCAGGTTAATCTGTGTACTAAAAGTTAGGAGCATAAAATGAAAGGTATCATCTTAGCCGGCGGTAGCGGCACCCGGCTCTATCCCATCACTCAGGCCGTCTGCAAGCAGTTATTGCCCGTTTACGACAAGCCGATGATATACTACCCCTTGTCTATCCTGATGATATCCGGCATCCGGGAAATCCTGATAATCTCCACACCCCAGGACCTGCCCCGGTTCAAGGCTATCTTCGGCGACGGCGCGCACCTGGGCCTGAAGCTCAGCTACAAAGAACAGCTCCAGCCCAAGGGTCTGGCCGAATCGTTTCTCATCGGTGAAGAGTTCATCGGCAAGGACGACGTCTGCCTGGTGCTGGGCGACAACATCTTTTACGGGCACGGGCTGACCAACCTGATGAAGCGGGTGGTGGCCGATGTCAAAGCTCAGCGTGGCGCCACGGTATTCGGCTATTACGTCCAGAACCCGGTCGCCTACGGCGTGGTCGATTTTGACAAGTCCGGCAAGGCGCTGTCAATAGAGGAAAAGCCCGCGCATCCTAAATCAAACTACGCCGTCACCGGCCTGTATTATTACGATAACAATGTGGTCAAGGTAGCCAAGTCCATCAAGCCCTCGGCCCGGGGCGAGCTGGAAATAACCGACGTCAACCGCGAATACCTCAAGAAGAATGCTTTGAGGGTGGAATTATTGGGCCGCGGAACGGCCTGGCTGGACACCGGCTCCTGCGAGAACCTCTTGGAGGCCAGCGAGTTCATTGCTATTATCGAAAAGAGGCAGGGACAGAAGATTGCCTGCGTCGAAGAACTGGCTTATGAATTGGGCTATATAGATAAAGAACAGTTTAAGAAACTGATAGAACCGTTGAAAAAGAGCTCCTACGGCCAATATCTGGAGAAATTTCTTAACAAAGGAATATAACCGCTGAGAGCACTGAAGCCACTGAATAGTGTTAACATGGACTTAAATAGACTATAAAGAGACTTGTAAAAAGTAAGGTCTCGTTCAGTCCCTGTTGAATAAAAGTAATTTTTAGTTTTTCGGGCTTTCGTGGTTAAAAATAGGGCTAAATATATGGACTTCAAATTAGTGCTTCAGAAACTGCTGGTCGCCTTTGATCGGTCAGGTGTCAAATACGCGCTGATAGGCGGTTTTGCCATGGGGCTGTGGGGCGCCGGGAGGTCTACCGTGGATATAGATTTCCTGGCCGACCGGGACGATATCGACCAAATTGACGTCATTATGAAGAAACTCGGCTATCAATGCCGTTTCCAGACCGAGAACGTGGGGCAATATGTTTCAGACTTGAATGTTTTTGGCGAGGTGGACTTTTTGTATGCCTTTCGCCCGGTCAGCCTGGGGATGCTCAAACGGGCCGGTAAGAAAGAGATATTCAACGGAGCGCTTAAAATCAGGGTATTGAAGCCCGAAGACATCATCGGCCTGAAACTTCAGGCCATCAATAACGACCCCGTCCGCCAAAAGCAGGACCTGCCCGATATCGAAGCGCTGATGTCGCTCCATAGAAATAAGCTTGACTGGAAGTTGTTAAAGAAGTATTTTAGCATGTTTGAAATGGCCAATGTATATAATAAACTATACCGGAGTTACGGGCTATGATTTCCCTTAAAACGATTGAGCAAACGGCTATTTCCCGTGACATGCGGGCGGTAGCAAAAAACCGGCATAATCCCTTCAAAAACCGTAAAACCGGGGTTGATAGCTACCTGGAATTTGTTACCCAATATAACGAATTTATCAACCACCGGGCTAAACCGTTCAGGAAAATGGTCGACCGGCTGATGAAGATGTGATTTCGGAAAAAGACAAAAGACGATAGACTATATATCATAGAGAGCGTAGTCTCACTGAGCCCTTCGATAATACTCAGGGTAAACTTAGCGAATGGGGAAAATGTAAAAGTATTCTTTGTGTCCTTAGTGTCCTTTGTGGTGAAAGGTAACTATGAGTTTTAATTTTACCAAACTATCCATCCCCGAGGTCGTGCTCATCGAGCCCAAGGTCTTTGCCGACTCCCGCGGGTTCTTCATCGAGACCTACAAGCACAGCGAGTTTACCGCGATGGGCATACCCGAGCACTTCCTGCAGGACAATCATTCTTACTCAATCAGGAACGTATTAAGGGGTTTGCATTACCAGAAATCGCCCAAGGCGCAGGGCAAGCTGGTCAGGTGCGTCAAGGGGGCGATCTGGGACGTGGCCGTGGATATCCGCAGGAAGTCCGCGACCTACGGCAAATGGGTCAGCGCCGAATTGTCCGAGCTGAACAAGATGATGCTCTATGTGCCGGCCGGGTTTGCGCACGGGTTCGTGGTGCTGAGCGACCAGGCAGACGTGATATATAAGTGTACGGAAGAATACTCGCCCGCCAACGACCGGGGAATTATTTGGAACGACCCGGATATCGCCATCGCCTGGCCGGTTCAGAACCCTCTGGTATCGGAGAAGGACAAGAAGCATCCTTCATTTAAGCAACATTCGTGACAATTCGTGGTAAAATTAAGGTTCTCCGCATAATTCAGTTTTTATTGACATATTTTACTAAGAATATATAGTTAACAAAAACGTTAATTAAGTATGTTTACCATAATTGCCATAAATATGGTTATGGCCGCTATGCCGGCACCTGGGTCCGGGATTACGAATGGCTGTTTTTTCATACATAGTATGAGATGCGGAAGAAGCGGGTTAATATGAATTATCCCAAATTGTCGTCATTGCAGTCAAAAATGTATTTTACCCCGGTCGAACTCCAAAGAGTCCTGGGCATAAAGCCGGCATCAATCAGGGTTCTCTGCAGCCGGTACGTAAAAAACGGCATATTCACCCGGCTAAAAAATAATGTCTACGCTTTTTCCCAGAAATGGGCTGATGTATCGTCTGAAGAGCTTTTAAAGGCCGCCAATTTTCTCCAGGTGCCGTCTTATATTTCATTTATGACCGCCCTGGGGATTTATGACATGACCACCCAGGTCCAGCGCAATTTTACGGAAAGCGCCGCGCTTAAGCGTTCCATCAAATATGACATCAAAGGCGTTGCCTTTAACTACTACAAACTGAAAAAACGGCTTTACTTCGGGTTTGTCAAAAAAGACGGCATTTTTATCGCTACGCCGGAAAAGGCTCTGGCAGATACGCTCTATCTCTATTCCATCGGCAAATATCGTCCGGATTTAAATTCGCTGTCGTTAGGCCGGCTGGACAGGAAAGAACTAAGGCGGATTGCCGGGAGATTCCCGCTCCGGACGCAATCGGCGATTAATAAGTTATTGATGGTGCGCAAGGGATAAAATATGCAAGACTTGATCAAGCAGGAACGGTTTGAGATGGAGGTTCTGGACAAACTCAACAGCGCCCGGTTGTTGGGCAACCTGACCTTTGGCGGCGGGACCATGCTCAGGCTGTGTTTCGGGTTAAACCGATTTTCCGTAGACCTTGATTTCTGGATTACCAATGACCTTGACCGGGCCGGGTTATACAAAAACCTGAAAGAATGCTTGTCCGGAGCGTACACCCTGAAAGACAGCCGGAACAAATTCTACACCATTCTGCTGGAGCTCAAATCAAAGGACTTTCCGCGCAGTTTGAAAATAGAAGTGCGCAAAGAGAAAAAAGACATCAAGACCGAATCGGCCATAGCCTACAGCCGTTATGCCGACATCCAGGTGCCGGTCCGGGCCGTATCGCTTGACGACATGATGCAGGCTAAAATAGAGGCGTTTCTCGACCGCAAGGAAATCCGTGATGCCTTTGACATCGAGTTCCTGCTGAAAAAAGGGGTCAAGCCGCAAACCAGCCGGGAAACCGCCGGGCAGATATTAGAAGTCATAAGCGCGCTAAAACCGAACGATTACGCCGTCAAGCTGGGTTCACTGCTGGAGTCCGACCAGCGCAGATACTATAAAACCGCCAATTTTAAGGTATTAACCCGGATTATTTACGAGTTTAGCGTGAATAATTTCCGTTAGCCTCGCAGGACACCCGTACGGGTGACCGAGAGACTTACGGCCGAGGAATCCCGAGTACTTTAATGTGGTCCGCCCCGCCAGCGGGGTGGATATGAATAATCGGGGCTAAGAATGGCTTTGATGGAAATAACCGGATTTGTATAGTAGTCCTGTTTTATTGACAATTGGCAGGTTTATAGTTTACTTATCCTGTTGTTATATGAAGAGTGTAAAATCAACCAAAGATTGGCTTGGGAACGACCGGGGAATTATTTGGAACGACCCGGATATCGCCATCGCCTGGCCGGTTCAGAACCCTCTGGTATCGGATAAGGATAAAAAACACCCGCGCTTGAAATCAGCCGATATTAACTTTAAAACTAAATAAAACGTAATCTAGTTATGATAGTAAAAAAAACAACAAATCTTGAATGGACCGGGGAGCGGTTCGTTCCTGTTGGTCCGACCGCGGATACCCATTATGAGCACCTGCATCGCTATGGGTTCGCTGGGGAATTCGTTAAAGACAAAAAAGTCCTAGATGTAGGATGCGGCGAAGGGTATGGGTCGTTTTTTTTGGCCCAAACAGCTAAATCGGTAATAGGCATTGATATTGATAAGGCCGCAATTAATCACGCTTTAAAAAAGTATCGTCAGGAAAACTTGAAATTCAAGATTGGCGATGTCAGGGACATTCCGTTAAAAGGTAAGAATTTATTCGATGTCATAGTATGTTATGAGGTCCTTGAGCACATAAAAGAGCAGGCCAAGCTGTTAAAAGAGGTCAAAAGACTGCTTAAGGATGATGGTTTATTTATTGTTTCTACGCCAAATAAGCCAGTTTATTCGAATAAACGCAATTATCGAAATTCATTCCATAAAAAAGAGCTTGATATCAACGAGTTTTCCGGCTTGATGAAAAAGTATTTCAAGAACGCTTCATTTCTCGGGCAAAGGATATTTCCGTCGTCCAATATATGGGATTTAAAGGGTTCATATCGGGACTGGCAGGAATTGAGCCTAAAAAGCTCAGGCAAGGAACTTAAATACGCGAGCGTGAAGAGAAAAGAGCCTTTCTATTTCATTGCAGTTGCGTCTAACGGCAAGGTTGACATTAAATATAATTCCTACCTTGTGGACACTTCATTCAGACTGTTTGCGGAAAAGGATAATTTAATTTCTTCGCAAAATAGCCAAATCGAAGAGTTGTCAAAATGGGGTAAATCACTGGATGAACAGATAAAACAATACGAGAAACGGATTGTAGAGCTTCAAAATGAAGTGCAAAAAATTGGTAAATGGGGAAAATCGTTGGAATCAGAAGGCGAAGAAAAAGATACCTTATTAGCAGCGCAACAGGTGGAAATAGAAAAGCTTGGCAAATGGGGACAGGAATTAGATGCCGGCAGCAAAGAGCGGGATAAGTTATTGGTCGAACGCCAAGCGGAAATAGAAAAGCTCAGTAATCATAGTATTCAATTAGATGCCGAGTTGAATCAAGGAAACCAAAGAATCATCGAATTACAGAAAGAAATAGAAAATCTTAGCAAATGGGGTCAAGAATTAGATGCTGGCAATAAGGAACGTGATAGCTTATTGGTCGAACGCCAGGCAGAAATAAAAAAACTGAGCGATTGGGGCAAAAGCCTGGACGCGGAATTAACCAGGCAGGGGCGGCGCATATCAGAGCTCCAGCAGGAGGCGGAAAAACTGGGCAAGTGGGGCCAGGGCTTGGATGCCGAGGTCAGGCAGAAAAATCAGGTTATTGTCGGGCTTAATCAGTCCATCTCCGATAAGGAACGTATCATCAAGTCCCTGGAAACCACCGTTACCACCAATATCAACCTGCTCCAGACCTTTATCAAGGACCATATCTCTAAATTAGAGGTTGAACTTGATAAGCGCCAGAAACATCTCGAGGAGATGGTTGCTGTCCTGAACGATAATAAGGTTCAGCTTAAGGAGCTGGGGGTTGAGTTTACTGCGTTGAAGGCACGGAATGTGGAATTAGAAAAAGATCTGTCTGTCAATCGCATAAAAATAGTTAAGTTAGAGGCCGAGTTATCAAGCGGTCATTTTAAAATGTCAGAATTGCAGGGTACAATCATTAATAAGGATGAGCAAATTCTGACACTTCAAAAACAGCTAAATAATAATGCTGCTAAAATCAAGGATATGGATAATGAAATTGTTAAGCGAGGTGAATGGGGCGTGCGCCTGCAAAAACAAGTGGATGAATTGGACGCTGAATGCGTCAGGCGCGGGCAGTGGGGTAATAGACTACAAAAGGAGATAGATGAAAATAATACCCATATCGCAAACCTGCAGATGGAAAACCGGCATATGGCCTATGACCTCGAGGAAATCCATAACTCGCACGGCTGGCGGGTTATATCCGTATATTACAGGTTTCGCAATTTTATCCTGCCCTTGGACAGCCGGCGCCGGCGGATGGCCAAGGCAACCTGGCGGTTTTGCTGGAATGCGGTTACGTTCAGATGGTTGAGGAAGAATGAAACATCCAAGGTCTGGACGCCGCCGGTCCGGCAAACTGCGCCTGTTCAAGAACTTCCCAAATCGGAACCGGGCCAGTCCCGGGAATGGAAAGCCATAGAATTCCCGGCTGTTAGTAAACCGGATGTTTCTATCATCATCCCGGTTTGGAACAAGTGTGAATATACCCATAAATGCCTGGAATCGTTGGTTGAAAATACCGATGGCGCGCCTTACGAGGTGATTGTCGTAGATAACGCATCGGAAGACGAAACGCCTCAAATGTTGGCAAAGATAAAGAATATCAAGGTCATTAGGAACGAAACTAATCTTGGATTCGTCGGTGCTTGCAACAAGGGCGCGGAGCTGTCCAAAGGCAAATACATACTCCTTTTGAATAACGATACCAAGGTAACCAAAGGTTGGCTTAAGGCGATGACGGACCTGGCCCAGAGGGATGATAAAATCGGCCTGGTCGGGACCAAGCTGGTCTATCCCGACGGCCGGCTCCAGGAGGCCGGCGGCATCATCTGGAACGACCCAATCAACATTGCCTGGAACTATGGCCGGCTCGACGACCCCAAGAAATGGGAATATAACTATGTCAAGGAGGTGGATTATTGTTCCGGCGCCTGCCTGCTGGTCAGGAAAAGCGTTCTCAAGGGCGAAGACCTGTTTGATACATACTACGCCCCGGCCTATTGCGAGGATACCGACCTGGCGTTCCGGGTCAGGCAAAAAGGATACAAGGTGATGTATCAGCCAAAAGCCGAAATAATCCATTTCGAAGGCGTTACCGCCGGTACCGACACCGCCCAGGGAATGAAAAAATACCAGGTCATTAATACTCAAAAATTCTACCGCAAGTGGCAGACAGTTTTGGAAAAGGAGCATTTCAAGAACGGCGAAAACGTCTTCCTAGCCCGTGACCGGTCGCGCAATAAGAAGATAATGCTGTTTATGGATAATAATGTGCCCACTTGGGACCAGGATGCCGGCTCGGTCAGGATGTATGAGTACCTTAAGATATTCCTTAATATGGGTTTTAAAATTATATTCTGGCCCCATAACCTTTACCGCTACGAGCCTTACGGACCGGAACTGGAGCAGATGGGTATAGAACTGGTTTACGGGCCTAATGATTTTAATAAATACATCAAGAATTACGGCAAGCATATAGATGTTGCCTTCCTGACCCGGCCGGACGTGGCGATGCCGTATATTGATACCATAAAATCCGTGGCTAACATCAAGGTCTTGTATGACCTGGTTGACTTGTATTTCCTCAGGGAGGAGCGGAAAGGCCTGCTCGAAAACGACAAGGAAGCGCTCAAGCGGTCGAAAGAATATAAATCCAAGGAATTATACCTGATAGCCAAGAGCGACGTTGCCCTGACCCTGAGCCCGGTGGAAAAAGAGATTGTAGCCAAGGAGCTTCCCAAGGCGAAAACAGTGGTTGTCCCTTATATCCAGGAGATAAGCCTTTCCAAGGCCGGTTTTAACAAAAGAAACGGATTATTCTTCTTGGGCGGGTTCCAGCATCCGCCTAATGCCGACGGCATCAAATGGTTCATCAAGGAGGTTTATCCGCTGGTGAAATCAGGCATACCGGATGTGACATTGACCATTGTGGGCAGTAAGCCGACGCCGGAGGTGCTGGCCTTGGATTCGCCCGAAAAGGGCGTAAAGGTGGTTGGTTATGCCAAGGATGTGGCGCCGTATTTCGAGAACGCCCGGGTGTTTGTCTCGCCGCTTCGTTACGGCGCCGGCATAAAAGGCAAGAATATCCAGACTATGAGTTTCGGCCTGCCTATGGTCACAACTTCTATCGGGGCTGAGGGGTTGAATTTGATGGACGGCCAAACGGCCATGATTACCGATAAGGCCGATGATTTTGCCCGAAAGGTGATATCGCTTTATAAGAATAATCTTTTATGGGATAAGATTTCCAAGCAATCTATACAATACGTCAAAAACAATAATTCAATGGATTACGCTGATAAAACTTTCAGGAAGATTTTTAGCGATATCGGCATCGTGATGGAATAAGCGAACATGAGTATTTTAGTCGTCGGCGGTAAAGAGGGGTTTATCGGAAATGCCTTTATCGAAAGGTTTACCCGGACGGAAGATATCAAGTACACCGCTCTTAATGTGCCTCTTAATCCTGATTGCCGGCGCTTGGACCTGAACAAGCCGGCCGATTTCGATTACAGTTTTATCAGCCCCGATGATTTCGTCGCCCACCTGGCGGCCATCTCCCTGCCTGATGTCTGCGAACAGCAATACGAAATGGCATACCGGATAAACGTTACCGGAACGGCCTATTTCATCAGGAAATGCCTGGAACGCCGGGCCCGGGTGCTGTTCTTTTCCTCGGATACGGTTTACGGCGAGTCACAAAATCAGGTGGATGAGAATTCACTTGCTAACCCGCACGGCAGATACGCCCAGATGAAAAACGAAATAGAACGCCAGTTCCTGCCCGAAAAGCAATTCAAGGTATTTCGGATGTCCTATATATTTTCCAAGGCCGATAAAATGACCACCTACTTGCAAAAATGCTCTCAAACAAAGCAGACGGCCGAGATATATCATCCGGTTTCCCGTAATGTTATCTATCTCAATGACCTGCTGGATGCGATTATCGCCCTAAAAAATAACTGGGATAAATTAAAAAACCCGGTATTCAATATCTGCGGTGATAATCTGGTTTCCAAGCTGGATATTACCGAAATATATAAAAGGGTCGTGGATAATAGCCTGCAGATGAAAATAGCGGAACCTGGTAAAGAATTTTACCGGGCGCGGCCGAAAATTATCAACCTGAAATCGCTTTATCTTGAAAAACTGCTCGGCCGCAGACCAATAAGTTTGGCCGAGGCGATGAAGCAGGAGTTCAACAAGTAAGAGGTGCGTTTATGGGTAAAAAGAAGGCTTTAATCACGGGCGTTACCGGCATGGTTGGGTCTCACCTGGCTGACTTCCTGCTTGCCAAGACCGATTGGGACGTTTACGGCATGTGCCGCTGGCGCAGTCCGCTGGATAACATCGAGCATCTCCTGCCCAGGGCCAACAAAAACGACCGCGTTTACCTGCTCTACGGCGACCTGCGCGACTATGTCTCCCTGCGCGAGGTCATCAAGAAATCTCTGCCTGATTACGTCTTTCACCTGGCCGCCCAGAGCTATCCCAAGACCAGCTTTGATTCGCCCATAGACACGCTGGATACCAATATCAACGGGACCACCCGGCTGATGGAGGCCATCAAGGAATCAAAGGATGCCGGGGCAATCGACCCGTTCATCCACGTCTGCTCGTCTTCCGAGGTGTTCGGGCGGGTGCCCAAGGAAAAAGTGCCTATCAACGAGGAAGTGTCCTTCCATCCGGCGTCGCCTTACGCCATATCCAAGGTTGGCACCGATCTGGTCGGCCGTTTCTACGCCCAGGCCTATGGCCTTAAAGCCATGTCCACCCGGATGTTTACTCATACCGGCCCCAGACGGGGCGATGTCTTCGCCGAATCCACCTTTGCCAAGCAGATAGCTATGATAGAATCAAAACTGCTTCCGCCGGTGGTCCAGGTCGGCAACCTGGATTCAATGAGGACCTGGGCCGACGTGCGTGACGCCGTCCGGGCCTATTATATGCTGGTTACGGTCAATCCTGTTCCGGGCGAATATTACAACATCGGCGGCACTTATTCCTGCACTATCGGGGATATGCTCAAATACTTGCTGAGCTTGGCCAAGGTGAAAAACATCAAAATAGAGGTTGATAAGGAAAGATTAAGGCCGATAGACGCCGACCTGCAGATACCCGATACCAGGAAATTCCAGAAACACACCGGCTGGAAACCGGAGATACCATTTGAAACCACCATGCAGGACCTGCTTGAGTACTGGCGGGCCAATGTCAGCAAGGGAAGATTATTCCTGAGGAGATAAATGCCTAACCGAATCATTCGTGCCAAAGCGCCTTTGCGGCTCGGGTTTGCCGGTGGCGGAACCGATGTCTCGCCTTATTCCGACCTTTACGGCGGGCAGATACTCAACGCCACCATCTCGATGTACGCCTACGCCGTAATAGAGCCGCATCAGGACAAGCAAATAATCATAGATTCCGTCGACCGCGGTAAGTTTCTGACTTTTAAGGCTGCCAGATACCTCAGGCCGGACGGCAATCTTGACCTGATAAAGGGCGTCTATAACCGGGTGGTAAAGGACTACAATAACGGCCGTCCGCTATCGTTCAAAATCACCACCTATGTCGACGCACCGCCCGGCTCGGGCCTGGGTTCGTCATCCACGCTGACCGTGGCCATCTTGGGCGCTTTTGTTGAATGGCTCAACCTGCCGTTGGGCGAATACGATATAGCCCATCTGGCTTACGAGATAGAGCGCCGGGACCTGAAACTTCCCGGCGGAAAGCAGGACCAGTATGCGGCCACCTTCGGCGGGTTCAATTTCATAGAGTTCTACCAGGGCGACAAGGTCATCGTCAATCCGCTCAGGATAAAATCGCAATCCATCGCCGAACTGGAATTTAACACCCTGCTTTACTATACAGGCGCCAGCCGGACCTCATCGTCCGTGGTGGAATCGCAGGTGAAGAACGTGACCCATAAAAAGAAGGCGCCGCTGGAAGCCATGCACCACTTGAAAACCCAGGCGGTTATGCTTAAGGAAGCTTTGCTTAGAAACGAGCTGAACAAAATCGGAGAAATCCTCGATTATGGCTGGCATCACAAGAAGAAGACGGCCGGCAATATCACCAATTCCCGGATAGAAGAGATATATGAGACCGCCAAAAAGGCCGGGGCGGCCGGCGGCAAGGTGTCAGGCGCCGGCGGCGGCGGGTTTATGATGCTCTATTGCCCCAGGAATACCCGGTATAAGGTCATTCAGGCGCTCCAGAAGCTGGGCGGCGAGTTCCGCAGGTTCCAGTTCACCAAGCACGGCCTGACCGCCTGGACTTCAAAGTAATCAGATTGAATATAACAGTGACTTTAAAGAGACTTGTAACATTACAAATTAATAATAATCAGTAAAATTAGTATAATCCGCGGTTAAAATAAAAATAATATTAGTGTTTATTCGTGTACATTCGTGGTTGAAACTTAGTAAAATATGCAAGCGATTATTTTAGCGGGCGGTAAGGGCACACGCCTCAAAGAAATCTCCAAAGATATCCCCAAGCCGTTGATAGACATAAACGGCCGGCCATTCCTGGAATACCTATTTGCGGACATCAAAAATTACGCGGATACCGTCATCCTGGCGGTAGGGTACAGGCGCGAGTTGATAAAAGAACGTTTCGGGGACATCTGGCATGGGATAAAGCTGAAATACTCCGAGGAAACCGAGCCTTTGGGCACCGGCGGAGCCATAAAGAAGGCGTTGACCTTGTGTTCAGGAGAACAGGTTCTTATCCTGAACGGTGATACTATTTTTAAGTGTGATATCAATGGCTTGAAACAGTTTCATAACGACAAAAAAGCGGATATGACCATAGCTGTTAAGGAAATAACGGATTCCGATCGGTACGGCATAGTCGAATTAGACGGGAATAATAAAATAATATGTTTTAAGGAAAAGGCGTTTTATAAAAAAGCGCATATAAACGGCGGGGTATATCTGGCGGGAACAGGATTCCTGAAGAGAAAAATGTCCGGTTCCCCGGGCAAATTCAGCTTTGAAATAGATTTCCTTCCCGGGATAATAGCCGATAATAATATAATAGGTTTTGCCAGTAGGAATTACTTCATAGACATAGGCGTACCCGAAGATTATCATAAGGCAATAAAACAAATTTTCCCTTAAGGCGATTTAGTATAAAGGATAATACATTAACAAGGTAATAAGTTGTTAGTTCGGTAAAACGATAGATTATTGATAGAAATAAATATTTGGATTTATGGAAACATTTGAGAATAACAAAACTTCAATTTGGGAAAAGTATTTAATAATACTAATATTGCTGTCTTTTTGCGCTTATTATTTTATTTTTATCCATAGCAGCATCGTTAATGTCATATGGCAGGCCTGGTTTGTTCATTTGCCTTTAGTCGAGAAGTTTCACCAAGGCATTCTGGGATTCAAGGATTTATGGTTTCCTTTCGGCGAACACGGTTTGTTTGGCTACAACGTACTTTTTCTTGTAAATGTAATCTTTTTCCACCTGAACGCGTTTTTCGACGCTTATATAAATTTGAGCTTGATATTATTAAGTTCAATCGCCATTTATTTGAGGTATAGGAAAAGCTTGTTTCATTTTAATGCCTTATTATTCATACCGATATCTTTCATTCTCATTGTCTTTGTCATGTTTAATGTGTCACAGGGAATCGGGGGGGGGATGGACATCCAGGTGAGGATGAGCATAGCCTGCTTTTTGATAACAATTGCATTATTGGACCAAATTATGTTTGAGGAAAAGGCCTCTAAAATCAAATATACAATACTTGGAGTAATGATATTGATGTCAATCTTGATATTCGGGACAGCGTATTCTTTTGCCTGGATACCGGCGGTTTTTATTTTCTATTTATTAAAATTCGTTACTGCCAAAAAAATTGATAAAAGTTTTTTTGTTAATACCCTTCTATTAATGATTTCGCTATTTCTATATTATATAATTTACTTGAAAGGCCATATCTCAGTACAAAATGATCCGGCTGTAAATGGGATTTCGAATAAAATAATAAGCATAATCTCGCAGCCGCTACACGTGATTAAATTCATCCTGGCATCCCTCAGTAACGGCATAATCAGCAGGACCATTCACGAATACGTCCATACGAGTTCTGCTGTATTGCTCTTGAACGGTTTCTTTTTAATGCTTATTTATTTATACTCCTTGAAATTATACATTTCCTCAAAAATGTGGACGAAAACTTTTCTCCCGATAGCATTGATAATGTATACTTTTGGCATAATAATTCTTGTATTGATAGGCCGGCCCTGGGATTGGGTTGGCGGCACGGACCGTTGGTATACCGTTCATTATAAGTTTGGCATAGTAGGCATAATTTGGATATTGATTTATAGTATACAGCAAAAGGCCCAGCTACTGAGAGGCTCTGGGAATGCGGGGAGTGAAAATATAATGAAAAGAGTGCTTGGAAATAAGCCTATTTTAATAATGAGCGCCATAATATTTTATATTGTTTCAGCGCTTATATATTCAGAGATTTACGATTGGAAACGCGCCCCGTATGTAAAAAAATACTTTGCCGTGATGGTGCCGTATGCCTTTGTCTCTGCGGATGAAATGCCCGTTGATGAACGGGGCGTGACGCCATTTATAACAGATTTGAATACTACTATTAATGGCTTGAAAATTATGGAAAAATATAATTTGAATGTATATTATGAAGCAGGTAAAAAGATTGGAAATACTTTGCAAACAGCTATGCTGATGGATGGCTGGTATCAGGATAAATGGGTCGGCAAAAATGCCAAAGCGATTTTTAAAAGCGGTGGAGAAGGCAAGCTGGTACTTGACGGTTATCTTCCGGGTAATTTTGAACCTAATGAAGTAGAGATTTTTATAGATGGTAAATTATCTGTTACAAAAGTCATTAAGCCGGGTGAGAGTTTTAGAGTTGAACTTGATGTTGAACGAAATAGTTTGATTAATTTGAAAATACAATCTAACTATGCGGTGGTTCCCAAGGAAAAGGGTTGGAGTGAAGATGATAGGCCTTTATCATTAATGATTTCTAGTATTTACCTGAAATAAAATTTTCACATAAGGAGCTTTTTATGAAAGTCGTTATACTTGCCGGTGGTTTGGGCTCCAGAATAAGCGAGGAATCTCAGCTTAAACCCAAGCCGATGATTGAAATCGGCGAAAAACCTGTTCTTTGGCACATCATGAAAATCTATTCGCATTACGGATTCAACGATTTTATCATCTGCCTGGGATACAAGGGGTATGTCATAAAAGAGTATTTTGCCAACTACTTCCTGCACGAATCTAATGTCACCTTTGATTTTAAGAACCAAAATAAAAAGATAATTCATACCCATACGGCCGAACCGTGGAAGGTTACCCTGGTAAATACCGGGCTTGAAACGATGACCGGCGGTCGGCTGAAAAGGATTAAAGACTATGTGGGCAAAGCTTCATTTATGCTTACTTACGGCGATGGCGTGGCCGATGTGGATATCAAAGCGGCCGTTAAATTCCATAAAGCGCACGGCAAGACAGCGACTGTTACGGCATCCCAACCTGTAGGCAGGTTCGGGGTTCTTGATTTGTCTCAAAATGATTCAGTAAAAGGATTTCAGGAAAAGCCTAAGGGTGAGGGCGGCTGGATAAACGCCGGATTTTTCGTATTTGAGCCGGCCATATTTGATTACCTGAAAGATGACAGCACTATTTTGGAGAGACAGCCGCTGGAGGCATTGGCAAAAAGAGGTCAGCTAAAGGCGTTTAAACATAAAGGATTTTTCCAGCCGATGGATACGTTAAGGGACAAGAACTATTTAGAAAACCTTTGGGCGGCCGATAAGGCGCCGTGGAAGGTCTGGCGTTAAATGACAGTTGATAATAATTTTTGGCGCAATAAAAGGGTTTTCATAACCGGCCATACCGGCTTCAAAGGTTCCTGGTTATGTCTTTGGCTCCATTCTCTCGGCGCTAAGGTTATCGGTTATGCCTTAAACCCGCCGACAAAGCCAAGCTTGTACGATTTGTGTCGGATAAACAAATTGGTCAAATCTAATATCGCGGATGTCCGTGATTTGCGGTCGTTGATAAAATCCATTTTGTCGGCCCGGCCGGAAATCGTCATACATATGGCGGCCCAGCCGTTGGTGCGCGATTCATATAAACTGCCGGTAGAGACCTATGCCATAAACATTATGGGCACGGTTAATCTCCTTGAGTCCGTCAGGCAATGCAAAGGCGTAAAGGCAATCATAAATGTTACTACCGATAAATGCTATGAGAATCTGGAAGTACTTAAAGGGTATAAGGAAAATGACCCGCTGGGCGGTTATGACCCGTATTCCAGCAGTAAGGCTTGCTCGGAGCTGGTGACATCTGCTTACCGCAATTCTTATTTCAACCCGGATAAATACCGCGCCCACGGAGTTGCTGTGGCCACCGCCCGGGCCGGGAATGTCATCGGAGGCGGCGACTGGGCGCGAGACCGGCTTATTCCGGATTGCGTAAACTTTTTATTAAAAGGAAAAAAAATCATCATAAGGAATCCCAAGGCAATCAGACCGTGGCAGTATGTGCTGGAACCTTTGGCCGGTTACCTTATCCTGGCCCAAAAACTTTACAAAAATGGTCCCCGATACGCCCAGGCATGGAATTTCGGGCCGGACGAAAAAGATGCCCAACCGGTGGAATGGGTTGTTAAAACACTCTGCCAAAAATGGGGTAAAGATGCTTTTTACGTGGTGGACAAGAGACAGCATCTCCACGAAGCCGGTTACCTGAAGCTTAATTGTTTCAAGGCCAGGGCTTTACTGGGCTGGAAACCGCGCTGGAATCTTTCTTACGCCCTGGATAAGGTGGTCCAGTGGTCCTTGGCTTATAAGCACAAGGCAAACCTCAGGAATGTTTGCCTGGAACAGATTAAAGAATATTCCTCAGGTAATCAAAAGGTGTGATATGAATGATTCCGGAGACAGTGTTAAAAAACAGATAATGAGTTTAGCTGGCCGTTATTACCGGCTGGTCCACAGGAAGACCGGGGCATTCAAGCCTGGTGATCGTATCTCGTATGCCGGGCGTGTCTTTGACGAGCGGGAAATCAGCGCTTTAATCGATTCGGCGCTTGACTTCTGGTTGACCACCGGAAAATACGCCGCCGAATTCGAAAAAAATCTGGCTGAATTCCTGGGTGTTAGGTATTGTTCCTTGGTAAATTCCGGTTCTTCGGCAAATCTGCTGGCCTTTATGGCCCTGACCTCGCCCAGGCTCGGGCCGCGCCGGATAAAAAGAGGTGATGAGGTCATAACCGTGGCGGCCGGGTTCCCGACCACGGTCGTGCCGATAATCCAATATGGCGCCGTGCCTGTGTTTGTTGATGTCAGCCTGCCGTCATACAACGTTGATTGTTCTTTGCTTGAAAAAGCGCTGTCATCTAAAACAAAAGCGGTTATTTTTGCGCATACTTTGGGCAACCCCTTTGACATAACCAAAGTAAAAGAATTCTGCAATAAGCACGGTTTATGGCTGATAGAAGACAACTGCGATTCGTTGGGCTCCAGGTATTTATATAAAGGCAAATGGCGGTATACCGGCACCGTCGGCCATATCGGGACATCAAGCTTTTATCCGCCGCATCATATGACCATGGGGGAAGGCGGGGCGGTTTACACCAATGATCCGTTATTAAAGAAACTGATTGAATCGTTCAGGGATTGGGGGCGTGATTGCGTTTGCCCGTCCGGTAAAGATAACACCTGCCGGAGCAGGTTCACCCAGAAATTCGGGGAACTGCCGTTCGGCTATGACCATAAATATGTCTATTCGCATCTGGGGTATAACCTTAAGGCCACTGATATGCAGGCGGCCATCGGTTGCGCCCAATTGAAGAAGCTTCCTGCTTTCATAAAAGATAGGAAAAATAACTGGCAATCACTTAAGAATGGGTTATTCGGCCTGAGCCATAAATTTATCCTTCCCGAGATATCGCGCAATACGGACCCCAGCTGGTTCGGATTCATGCTAACGGTAAAGGAAGATGCCGGTTTTAGCAGGGAAGAACTGGTCAACTACCTGGAAGGCCGGAATATCCAGACCCGGATGCTTTTTAGCGGTAATATCATAAAACATCCCTGTTTTGACGAGATGCGTAAATCCAAAAAGGGTTACAGAACAATCGGGAGCCTGGAAAATACCGATATGATAATGAACCAGTCATTCTGGCTGGGCGTCTATCCGGGCATGAAAAAAGGGATGATAGAATACATAATAAAGAGCATAAAGGATTTTACCGGGGAATAAGATGCAAATCGTTTTTTTAGGGACCAACGGTTGGTATGACACCAATACAGGCAACACCATATGCACTCTTATCAATACCGAACAATTCCTTATCGTTCTGGATGCCGGCAACGGAATTCATAAATTAGGCCGGTACATAGATTCAAATAATCCCAAGCCCGCATACCTTTTTCTGAGCCACTTCCATTTAGACCATATAGAAGGCATGCATACCCTGGCAAAACTGCGGTTTTTAAAAAAACTTACAATATTGAGCTCGGTTGGCGCTAAAAGTGCACTAGGGAGAATTATCAAGTCTCCTTATACCATTGATTTTAGTAAACTGCCGTTTAAGGTTGACATTTTTGAACTGCCGAAAGATCGGCCCAGGCTGCCGTTCAAGATATCCGTCAGCAGGCTCAAGCACTCTGATATGACGATAGGATGCCGGATAGAAACCGATTCCAGGGTTATCAGCTATTGTCCGGATACTGGATATTGTCCAAACGCCGTAAAAATAGCCAAAAACGCCGATATCCTGATAACTGAATGTGCTTTCAGAAGCGGGCAGGTAAACCCCGAATGGCCGCATTTAAACCCGGAATCAGCCGCCGGGATTGCTAAGGAATCCAAAGTCGCGAAATTATATCTGACCCATTTCGACGCCAGCGTTTACACATCGTTAAAAGACCGGAAATTAGCACAATCACACGCACAGAAGGTTTTTAAGCAATCATTTGTTGCAGTAGACGATAAGATTATTACGATATAATAATATAGTTTAGTAATAACTTAATTTATGATAAGAATAGCTGATTATATTGCCGATTACGTTTATAAATTAGGGGTTAAGGACGTATTTATGGTCTCCGGCGGAGGGATGATGTTTCTCTCGGATGGCATTGTGCAACATCCCAAGCTCAAAGCTATTTGCAATCATCATGAACAAGCCTCAGCAATGGCCGCCGTGTCCTACGCTAAATATAACGAAAATTTTGGAGTCGCTTATGTTACGACAGGGTGCGGCGGGACTAACGCTATTACCGGACTTTTGAACGCCTGGCAGGATAATGTGCCTTGCATGTTTATTTCAGGACAATCTAAGCGCAGCGAGACCGTCCGCAATTCCGGCCTGAAATTAAGGCAATTCGGGGTCCAGGAAGCAGACATAATCGCGATAGTTGAGCCTCTGACTAAATATGCGGTTATGGTCAATGACCCATATGAAATAAAATATTACCTGGATAAAGCAACTTATCTTGCCAAAACAGGGCGTCCCGGTCCGGTCTGGCTTGATATACCGCTTGATGTGCAGAGCTCTATTATTGATGAGTCAAAGCTTAAAAAATTTGACGCTAAAAAATTAGCTAAAAAATATAAAGAAGAACCTACCAAAGATGAAATAAATACAATAAGCAAATGGCTTACTCGGGCCCAAAGGCCGGTCATAATAGCGGGGCAGGGTGTTCGCCTGTCAAAATCCATAGATAAGTTCCGGAAATTCATCGAAAATTACCGTATTCCGGTTGTTGCTTCACGGCTGGGGATAAATATCCTGCCCAGCGCGCACCCCTTATTCATAGGGCGCATAGGCAACAAAGGGGATAGGGCCGGAAATCTTGCCGTACAGAATGCAGACCTGGTCATAGCCATCGGCAGCCGGTTAAGCGTAAGTTCTACCGGCCATGCTTATGACACCTTTGCCCGGCAGGCAAAGATAGCCGTGATTGATATTGATCCGGAAGAGCACCGTAAAAAGACTATAAAGATAAATCTATTCATTAATGCCGATGCCGGTAAATTCATAACGGCTATGAGGGGTCAGCCAAAACCAGATACTCAAAGATGGGCGGCTAAATGCTTTGAATGGAAAAAAAAGTATCCGGTTTGTTTGCCTGAATATGCATCAGAAAAAAAAGGCGTAAATCTTTACTATTTTGTTGACCGGCTTTCAAGACAGCTGAAATCCGATTCGGCCGTCGTTTCAGATGCCGGCTCGTCATTTTATGCTACCTCCCAGGGTATCCAGCTGAAAAACGGACAACGGTATATTACATCCGGCGGACAGGCGGAAATGGGATATACCTTGCCGGCGGCCATCGGCGTCTGCGTCGCCAGGAATAAAAAGGAAACTATCGGTATTACCGGGGACGGTTCATTCCAGATGAATATCCAGGAGTTGCAAACCGTAGTGCATTATAAACTTCCCATCAAGCTTTTTGTGTGGAACAATGACGGTTATCTGTCCATAAGGGCGACCCAGGGTAAGTTTTTTGATAAGCGTTTTATCGGAACGGATTCGACTTCCGGCGTGTCATTTCCCAGCGTGCAAAAGATTGCTGCCGCGTACGGCATCAAGTATTTCAAGGTGCCGCGCAGCAAAGACCTTGATGTGGTATTAAAGAAAGTATTAGCCTATTCCAAAGCCGTAATATGCGAGGTTATGTGTTTAAGAAACCAGGAGATTGTGCCTACGGTCGCTTCATATAAAAAATCAGATGGCGTTATGATTTCTAAGCCGCTTGAAGATATGTACCCATTTTTAAGCAGGGCGGAATTTAACAGTGAAATGGTGATAAAACCTATTAAAGAATAATAGGAATCCTTTACAATTCATAAGCATGCTCGAAAGAATCAAAAAATTAAAATACAGCCATTTCGGTGATGATATTATCAAGGGTAATTTGAATGGCTGCGAATATGACCTTATTCTGATGACTGATGAATGCGCACAAGACCAAGTTTTAATGGGTTTGCTTGCCAACTGGCGGAAACAACATGAAATGTGGTTCCCGGCCCAATTCAAGGTCACGGTAGAAGGCACGACAAAATGGTTTCAAAAAGGTGTGATTGAAACGCCTGATAGGTTGTTGTTTGTAATAAAAGTAAAAAATAAGTACATCGGGCATATAGGTTTATTCAGGTTTGATTATGATAAGAATATATGTGAAATCGATAATATTGTCCGCGGCGAGCCGGGTTGTCCCGGCTTGATTGGCGATGCAATAAAAAACATGATGGAATGGGGGCAAAAGAATTTGAATCTTGGAAATTATTCCCTGAAAGTCATGTCAGACAATGCCAAGGCATTAAACCTTTATGATAGGCTTGGTTTCATGGAAAAAGGACGGATACCTTTGATAAGAATCGAAAAAGAGGATAGAATCGAATGGGTTGAGGCGCCCGCAAATTACACCGGCGCGATAAAACGATATTATGTTGAAATGCTTCTGTCCCTGAAAGTGAAATAATATGAAGTTGTCAGTAAGCAAGCGTTCATCCAGACTGGTGCGTTCAGAGATCCGCAATATGTCAGTGGAATGCGAAAAAGCGGGTGGCATCAATATGTCGCAGGGCGTATGTAATATGCCCTTGCCAACGGCTGTTAAGAAGGGAGCCGTAAAGGCCATGGATGACGGCTTGAATTATTATAGTCGGCATGACGGTCTGCCTGAATTGCGTAATGCCATCGCGGCCAAGATGAAACGGCATAATGGAATATATGCGAACCCTGAAACAGATGTGGTGGTTTCTGCCGGCTCTACCGGTGCATTTTATTGCGCCTGCCTAGCTTTGCTTAACCCCGGAGACGAAGTCATTATTTTTGAGCCGTATTACGAATACCATATCAATACTTTGATTGCGGCCGGGGCAAAACCGGTTTATGTGAAGTTGTCTCCGCCGGATTGGTCGTTTGACTTGAAAGACCTGGCTAAGGCTATCGGCCCGCGCACCAAGGGCATAATGATAAACACCCCGTCAAATCCGGCCGGTAAGGTTTTTTCTTTGGCCGAATTGAAGGATATAGCCAGATTAGCGATAAAACACGACTTTTTTGTGTTTACCGATGAGATATACGAATATTTTGTTTATGACGGCCTGAAGCACATAAGCCCCGGGTCATTAAGTGAAATAAAAAACCGGACAATTACTATCTCCGGCTATTCCAAGGCATTCAGCATAACCGGATGGCGCATAGGATATTGCGTTTGTGACTCTAAATGGGCTAAGATGATAGGTTATATCAACGATTTGGTCTATGTCTGCGGCCCGACGCCGCTTCAAATGGGCGTGGCTAACGGCATAATGAAATTGCCGGATAGCTTTTACCAGAATCTTTGCCGTAAATACTATTTGAAAAGAAACGAAATCTGCAATATTCTTTCCCGGATAGGCTTAACGCCGTTTGCCCCGAAAGGGGCGTATTACATCCTGGCCGATGTCGATATATTGCCGGGTAAGACCAGCAAGGATAAGTCCATGTATTTGTTGAAAAAAACCGGCGTGGCCACAGTGCCGGGAGAAGCATTTTATCACTCAAAGGGCGGTGAGAATATAGTCAGGTTTTGCTTCGCCAAAAGCGAGCAGGAGTTGGCAGAGGCGAGCATAAGATTGCTCAAGTTATAAAAAAGGAGTATCTTCTATGCAAAGGAAAAAAATAAGTTTTGCCGGACCGTGGATTACGCAGAAAGAAATAGATTATGTGGTTGATGCCGCCAAGAACGGTTGGTATGAGACATTTGACATGCATACAAAAAAGCTAGAAAAGGCTGTCTGCGATTATTTGGGGATGAAACACGCCTTGGCTACGCATTGCTGTACTGTGGCTCTTCACCTGGCCAACGCATCGCTGGGGCTTCAAGAGGGCGACGAGGTCATCTGCACTGATTTCAGCTGGGTGGCGACATCGTACTCTATCGCTTACACCGGGGCTAAGGTGGTATTCGTCGATATTGACTCTGATTCCTGGTGCATCGATCCTAAAGCCATAAAGAAAGCTATTACCAATAAAACTAAGGCGATAATGCTGGTTCATACATTCGGTTATCCGGCGCAAATGGATGAAATAATGGCCATAGCCAAAGAGCATAACCTGAAAGTTATAGAAGATGCCGCCCCATCATTAGGCGCGGAGTTCAAAGGACAAAAAACAGGGACTTTTGGAGATATTGCCTGTTTCAGCTTTCAGGGGGCTAAAATAGCGGCCAGCGGCGAAGGCGGAGTATTTGTTACGAATGATGATAAACTATATGAAAAAGCTTGCTTGTTGGCTTCGATGGGTCGGACTGACTCAAAGGCCGTTTTTTGGTCAGATATGCTCGGATATCAATATACCATTGCCAACTTGACCGCGGCCATTGCGCTGGCTCAAGTAGAAAGAATCAACGAGCTGGTTGCCAAAAAACGGCAGATATTTGATTGGTATTATCAAAGGTTGAAAGATATAAAAGGTCTCAAAATCATCAAGGAGAAAAAAGACTGCAAAAGCAATTACTGTTATCCGTCCATACTGCTCCAGGATAATATTTCAGTGTCGAGGGATGAGGTTGTCAAGCGACTGAAAGAACTTAACATCCATTGCCGGCCGGCATTCCCAAGAATGAGTTTATTTCCTTTTTTCGGCCCGCCAAGATTTCCCAATCCGGAGGCGGAAAAAGTAGAGAAAAGAGGTATTTCCCTGGCCTCAGCCGCTAATCTGACCGAAGAAGATGTTGATTTTGTATGCGAATCGTTGGTTAAGATAATATCCAAGAAATAGAGATTAGTGAATAAGGCATGCAATAAAACAATATAAATTGTGCTGAACCATCAATTCATACGCTTTCTGATTGTCGGCGGCGTCAATACCGTTTTCGGATATTCCATATACGCATTATTTATTTATATCGGCCTGCATTATACCATCGCCGCTTTGGCATCCACCATTCTGGGCGTGCTCTTCAATTTTAAGACCACCGGCATATTCGTATTCAAAAGCAACCGTAACAGCCTTCTTTTTAAATTCATAGGCGTTTATGCGGTTATTTACCTGTTGAATATAGCTTGCCTTAAAATATTCAATATGTTAGAGGTTAATATGTATTTAGCCGGGGCGATATTGATATTGCCGCTGGCCGTATTGTCATTCATCCTTAATAAAAAATACGTATTCAAGGAGCAGAAATGAAGCTAATAAGCATCGTTACGCCGACCTATAACGAGGAAGAAAACGTAGCCGAGGTCTATAAACAGGTAAAGCAGGTATTCGCTGATTTAAAAGACTACCAGTACGAGCATATATTCATTGATAATGCGTCCAAGGATAAGACAGTGGAAATATTAAAAGGAATCGCCCAAAACGATAAAAATGTTAAAATCATCGTGAATTCCAGGAATTTTGAGGCCATGAGGTCTCATTATTATGGATTGTTGCAGTCTAAAGGCGATGCGGCCATTTCAATCGTGGCTGATTTGCAAGACCCGCCATCGATGATACCTGAACTTATCAAGAAATGGGAATCGGGCTATAAAGTAGTGATAGGGATAATAAAAGGGCGTAAAGAATCATTCCCCATGGTATTTATGCGCAATTTATACTACAAGATTTTAGGCAAATTATCAAACACAGAGTTGATAAAGCATTTTACCGGTTTTGGCCTGTACGATAAAAAGGTGGTAGAAAGCCTCAGGCAAATCAATGATATGTATCCTTACTTGAGGGGTATTATTGCCGAAATAGGTTTTGAGACCGCCAGAATAGAATACGTCCAGCCGGCGCGCCATAAAGGCCGGACCACTACAAATCTCTATTACTTATATAACCTGGCGATGGTGGGTATAACCAGTTATTCCAAGATACCGTTGAGGCTTGCGACGATAGTGGGTTTTGTCCTGGGTACAATAAGTTTCTTAACGGCTTTTACTTATTTAGTCTATAAAATCATTTTCTGGCAGAGTTTTTCATTAGGTATTGCGCCTATAGTCATCGGATTATTCTTTTTCGCTTCGGTCCAACTGTTCTTCCTTGGTATATTAGGCGAGTATATCGGGGCTATTCATACCCAGATATTCAAAAGGCCTTTGGTTATCGAAAAGGAAAGAATCAATTTCGATATCTAAAAAGCAGGATGCCCGCTAAAAGATAATATTCTCGTGGGTCTAGAGGGACACTTCCCCAGCCGGATAATTCACTATTTATGCCCATTTCCTGGCGTCATTTTTGGTAAATCAGCTTTTCCCCGCTCCCAAATTCTAATATATCCTAATCTTATAGAGTTAATTATTTGATTAGGAGGCTTTGCTCATGCATATTTGGAGGGGGGGGAGATACCTACCCCCCTCCCCCCTAACCCCTAATCCCTGTATCGTAAATCGGGATTGGGTGTATCGAAAACGGGCATAGGGTGTATCGAAAACCGGTATAGGAGATGGTTACTGCTCGGGTAGTGGGTATCGATAACTGGGATAGGGGATGTAGGCCATTTATATCGGATGAGTGATAAACCCGGATAGGGGATGTAGGCCATTTATATAGGAGGTGTGATAAACCCGGACAGGGGATATCGATAACAGGTATAGGAGATAACCGTTACTTAGGCAGGGAGTATCGAAAACCGGGATTAGGGATGTTGATAACCGGGATTAGGGGTATCGATAACCGGGATTGGGGGTATCGATAACCGGGATTAGGAATATTGATAACCGGTATTAGGGGTGTCAATAACCGGGACTGTAGATGTTGATAATCCTTATAGGTTGTGTCGATAACCGGGATTAGGGGTATGGAGTACCCCTATAACCCCTATTTTTTATTGTCGGGCTTGTCATCGGAACAGCTTGGCGGCTTGTCGCCTTTGTTGGCGCATTTTTTCTTGATGGTTTCGAGCATAGCGTCCATTTTCGCCTTGAAGGCCGGGTTTTTGGCCCGTCCTATGGTTCGGGCCGCGGCGTGGATGTTTTCATACTCAAAATATGCCTGCTGGCATCTGGGGCATTTCCGGACGTGTATAAGCAGTGCTTTCTGTTTTTGCGCGGTTATGAAAGTCATATCTCCGGTGACGTAGTCCAGGATGTCCATTTTGTATTTGGCGCAACTGTCCCGGCGGACGGTCTTTTTGACGGGCTTTTCTTTTTTCATTCTTGTTCGTCTTTCTTTAATAACTCTTTTATCAAGTCCAGTATTCGGCAGTATCGCATCCTGAGCGGGCCCAGGCGTATGTTTTTGAACTCCGGCTCGTTTAGTATATCCTGGTATTTTACGCCTTTGTTTTTCAGCTCGAAGAGCTTTTGGTCATCCGCCGTCAGGTGCGATAGTATCATTTCCAATTTTTTTGTCAAGTGCTGATGCGACTCCACCTCTTCAACCGCATCCGGCCGCATATCGGCCAACATGTCCGGCAGGGCGTCGGCGATCTGTTTGGGCATCAGCACCGGCCCGGAGGAGCGTTTTTCGTCCTGTTTGTAGCATTCAATCCGTGCCACCGTAAAAATCCAGCGTCGGAAGGTACCGCTCATCTTTTCGGACGGCACATAATCCCAGGGCGCGAATTTGCCGATTTTTATCCCCTGGCAGACGACGATAAATATTTGCTGGAGTACTTCTTCGAGGTAGATGTCGTCCTTGAACCAGCTGATTTTTAAAATATAAAAACGCAGACGGTTGAGATACCTGCGGTAGAGCTCGTCGAAAGCCCGGTCCTCGCCCAGTTTAAATGCCCGTGCCAACTGCTCATCGCTTCTTGTGTCTTGCTGCATAAGCCGAATCCTGCTGAAAGCGGGATGTCCGTTAGTTTCGCAGTGGCGCTAAAGGAGCCACGAGAGCCTTACGGCGGGTTATCCCGCAACAATAAACTGTCTCCCGCTCTTGGATGAAGACGGATAGAGCGGGGTAAGGCGTGAATCTATACAGGATTGAACCGGTTATGTCAAGGAATCTACCCTGTCGGCTAAATCGGCTTAATCTTCGTCTCCGCCTGCCTCGGGCATGGTGCCTTTGGCATAAAACTTTCTGAATTATTTTTACAAAATTCTCATTTTTCCTGTGACATTCGTGGTTCTCGACGGGTGTATATATGGGGGAGAGAGTGAAGAGCCCCCCGGCCCCGACGGAATAGTCGGGATAAGTGGCAGATAACGCCACTCCGATGGTCATCGGAGTTGCTAACAGCCACTAAAAAGGTAGGTATATATGGAAAGAAAGATGTGTAAAGAATGCGGTAAGGAGCTACCCCGGGAATGGGATATCATATCCTTCGCCTGTCGGCGGGTCCGGCTGTGCCGGTATTGCTATGACGCCTTATTCCCGGAAAACGAGGCTGGACCGGTGACGGTTACGCCTAAAATAAGCGAACCGATGGACTGCGCCAATACCTCGCGCTGGGAATGGCTGGATAACTTTTTCGGAGAGGATAGGTGATTTATGGTTACACCACAAGTGAGAAGGATATTAATTTATTGGTTTTTGTCAATTGCGATGGTCGGCGGGTGCGTCTTTGAGCCGCCTGAAGGCGAGACCTTTGTTATTGACCTGTCTAAGGAGGTTCCGGTGCAGGTTGGGCCGGTTAATCCGTTTGAGGGGCTTTACGAGTCTATGCTCTATACCACCGTCAGGATAAAGGCCGGGTTTTCTTGCGGTTCAGGCGTTATTATTAACGGTTACATAATAACGGCCGCTCACGTGGTTGATAACGAATCGATCGTAACCGTAGAGTTGTTTTACCCCGAATACATTGAGATTGATGCCACGGTATTGGTGACCGATACCGCCAAAGACCTGGCTTTAATTAAAATCTGTAATCTGAAATCTGGAATTTGTAATTATTCCGCTACTCTGGCTCCGCGGAATTATACCCCTTACATATTTACCCCGGTTTATGCCGTTGGATGCTCGCTTGGCTTAAAGGTGCGACCTTCATACGGCATCATCTCAATAATCGAGCCGGGTTATTGCGAAATATCGGCTCCTATTTTACCGGGTAACTCAGGCGGTCCGGTGTTCGCGTTAGTCCCGTCGAATGACGGGAACGCCTCTACCTATGAGGTCATCGGTATTTCTGTTTGGGTCAGGGTTTATAAAGACCAACTTATAACTACTATGGGCGGAATTGTACCTATACAGGAAATCTATGATTTTCTGGAGGAGAACAATATATGTTTCAAATGATGTCAGGTTTCTGGAGGAGGATAATCCAGGTAGTCATTGGGATTATTTTGGATTACCTTGAAGGAAAGAAGAACCGTAAGTGAATCCACAGTTCAGCCGAGGCCGTCATCGGCGCCACGCCGCACTGTGAGCGGTGAGCAAGGCGCGGCGGCTCGGCTGGGCTGATTATGATATATCTTCGGTAGTGAGGTTTTTATGGCAGACGAAATTAAACTGGATATTTTGGTAACGATACCTCCGAGCATTGAGCCGTCGGGCGATATGCCGGACCGGTGGGTTGAGGGTTTGACTAACAACGCCCAGCGTATGCACGATCGGATAGTGGAGATTCTGCCCGATGACGGGGAATACCAGTCAAAGGTCGCGGAACCTGGCAACCAGAAATGGGGACCTATGGTTGCGCCGGGGTTCGTGGCTAAGTCGGGTCGGAGCGCATCTAACATCCGTCAGGCCCATTACAAGGGCTTGACCAACGCCTATGCCAAGTTTCGGGAGCACCTGGACCAGGCTTTCGAGACCATTGATGGTGTAGTGGCTAAGCTCTTTAAAGGTAAGGTAAACGCGGCCAAGGACCGTTGGGCCAATGGCGTGGCTAAGGGACTCCTTAGGATTACCGGGGACCGAATCAGGGGTTTGATTGTCCCGCAGGTTACCTATTGGATGACCGGTGATGCCCGGGCCAACCGGATGACCAACCATATGGAGGTTGTCAACGGCGGGCCTTACGACTTCACCAAAACTGGATTGAGACAGCAGTTCAAGTCAGCCGTAACGAGTTTGCTGGTTATTACCGGCATCTCAATTATTAAGGCGGATATGGAAGCGACCGAACTGGCCGCCCAGAACACCAGGCTGACTGACCTGGCTAATTCCTTCAAGGCTGCAACGGTAAAACCGTTCGTGGTTGGAGGTACGGCCACTGATTCTGTGCTCCAGTATGAAAGCGACGTCAACAGCGGCGCGCTCAAACTCAGGGCAAGGATAGTGCTGATTTAGTATGGCAGTGCGAGTGGGACGCTTCGCACGGGCGGGGCGTCCCCGACCGCACTTTAATTAGAACTCGAATGTTACTAATAATACGAAGGGCACGAATAAAAAATATTAGCGGGATTAGTCCTATTCGTGTAATTCGTGTTAAAAAGGGGGTTAACTATATGTTCAGACACAGATACGCAAATGGCGAGGTGACCTCGCCCCAGATTTCGGAACAGGCAGTCACGGAAGATAAGATTGCCGATAATTCCGTGACCACGGCTAAGATTAAGGATGAGACCATTACCGGAGCCGATATCGGAGCCGGGCAGGTCCAGACCGATGATATCTCCGACGGTGCCGTGACCGCGGCTAAGCTCGGTCCGGACATTACCCTTACGCCTTTGCCCGATAATGCCGTTGGTACGGCTAAGATAGCCGATGGGGCGATAGTGGCTCAGAAAATCGCCGATGGCGCCATAACCCCTGATAAATTGGACACCCACTCGGTTACATCCATCAAACTCAACGAAGGCGCGGTTACTTCATCCAAAATCGGCGCGGGCGAAGTCACCCCGACCAAATTAGCGGCGATAGATTCTCCGGCAGACGGTGAGGTTCCTACATACAATGCGGCACAACTCAAGCTGGAATGGAAACCGATGGCTGGCGGTGTCACGAGGCCGCTCGTTCCGCCAGTGGCGACGGACGAGATAGCAGACCTGGCTGTGACCGGAGACAAGTTGGCAGAGACAAGTATTACCAACGGAAAGATTGCCGACCGGGCCGTTGATTGGGTCAAGATTGCGCTGGCATCCATCAACCACGAACTGCTCTATAACCTGGCTCCGCCTACGGACGGGCAGATTCTGTCTTTCGATGCGGCGACGGGTAAATTCAATTGGATAGCTCCGCCTACCGGCGGTGCGGGCGGGATGCAGTTGACCCTGTTGCCGTCTCAAACCTTGGTGTTCTCCGAGAACTCGATGACGGATGTGGACCAGCTCATAGACCTGTCGGCGGTGATTCCGGTTACGGCGACTGCTGTAATATTGGAGATGCAGTTGAACGCAATGAGCGTCCCGGTCGGGATGGAGCAGATACTCACGGTTCTTGGCAGACGGTCCGGTGCGGATTATGGGTCAAGTACTATACATTTTATATGGCAGAACACGGTAGGGGTGAATAATAATGCGTATAAGGAAGCCACTCTTGCCACTGATGGGACACGGATGATTAAGGTGCTGATAACCAAATCGGGTGTGTTCACATCTACGAACATATGGGTTAAGGGATACATTGAATAGACCCCGAGACTACGCTCGGGATAAGGGACAGTAACTCCCGTTGGTCGAACTGTTCCTAATAGGCTCTGTTCAGATGATAAAAGATTAACCCCGCCAAGGCGGGGTACATCTGGATCTAAGTCCTTCCAGGAGGCTACGCACTGCCTCTACGTCACGTTGTTCCTAGTAGCACTAAGAAAGAATGGCGTGTTCACTTCGATAAATATTTGGTTACGCGGATACCTAGAATAAACACGAATATGCACGAATAAATTCGAATTGACACGAAGGTGGGCGCTGGGCTAATCCCAGCGCCCTTATTATTTATACTTATCTGCAATATCTGCTAAACCTGTCCGACTACCCGTCCGAACGGATATTCATCCGGGTGGGCGTCAGTCAGGCGGGTCCGCTTACTTAAATTAAATATCTAAATTAGTAGTCATTCGTGTTTATTCGTGTTAATCTATGGACGATGAGGATTGATTGCCATGTCCATACCAATTATTCACCGGACGGGACGCTGTCCCTGGCTAACGTCCTTAGGGTGGCCCGGCAAAAGCACCTGGACGGCCTGGCCGTGACCGACCATAATACCATCACCGGCGCGCTGGCACTCAAAGCCATGGCTCCGGCCGGGTTTACGGTCATCGTGTCCGAAGAAATCCATACGGCCGAGGGCGAGATTATCGGATTCTTCCTGACTCAGCCCATTTCGGCCGGGCTGTCTCCGGAGGAAACCATCAACCGGATAAAGGCCCAGGGCGGTCTGGTGGGCGTGCCGCACCCGTTCTGCCGCCTACGCAAGTCGCGACTCAGTTTCGAGGCCCTGAAACGGATAGCCGGGCAGGTGGACATCATCGAGGGATTCAATGCGCGCAACCTTTTCAGCGCCGATAACGACGAGGCCAGACGATTTGCACAACTTCATAACAAGGTCATTACGGCCGGCAGTGACGCGCATACCCGGTCCGAATACGGGGCGGCCTGCGTGGAAATCGAGCCGTTTACATCAGCCCAGGAGTTCAAACACAACCTGTCATCGGCCCACCTTATTAGGCGGACCAGCCCGCTCTGGGTGCATCTTTTCGCCAAGGCGAGTAGGTTTTTAAGATAAGAGTGCCGCTATTTAACCACTGAGGACACGGAGAACACAGAGAATACTATTTTTAGTCCAGCCTTTTTTTACCACGAAAGCACGAAGGGATGAAAAAAGATGGAAACTCTATTGGTGGGTAGTATCCTATTGAGTTTCCTTGACGGTGATATTGCGGATTTTGACGACGAAGCCGTGGATGTAAAAGCCGATGCATTGGGTATTGTAGGGTTCGAAGACGCCGTTGAATTTCTTGGTGTTGGCGCCTTCGATGGCGTATTCGTTGCCTTTCTTGGTAAATTTTATCTTTTCCCAGATGCCGGTCTTTTCGAAGTTTATCTTGGCCCGTTGCATGGTGATGATATTGGCCTGGCCCTGTGGTATTTTGGATTCGCCGTAAAGGAAGCTGATACAGCATTCGCGCGCGGACGGCAGGCGCTTTTCGATGAACATTTCCATTGACATGACGTAGTTGTCCGGCAGTTGTCCGGCGAGTTTCAGGGCGCTGGGCTCGAGGCTGGGTCCGGCCTTGGGCGACAAGGGTTTTTTGTTGAATGCCAGGCAGCCTTCCTCGATAGACCAGAGGTTAAGCCAGATGTTGCTGTCGAACTGCCAGCCGTCCAGGTTTTTGCCGTTGAATACTGATTTGGCCTTGCCGGCGGTTTTGGAATCCGGGCTTTCGACCGGTTGGCCGGCGGCCAGTTTTTCCATGGCGTCGGCGGCGGTTTTGTTGCCGGGGTCGATAATCAGTATCTGTTCGTAAATCCTGCGGGCGAAGCCAAAGTACTTTCGTCCGGCGCAGTCGTTGGCCATCTTGAGCAGGATGTCAATTTGCTTGGATTTGGCGGTATTGAACTGGGTGCCGCGGACATCGAGTTTTTCAAGCACTTTACGCGATTGCTGGAGGATGTTGCGTTCTTCCGTGGAGGAGTCGGTTTTGGAGGCAACCTGCCGGGCCGATTGGCGGTAATACCGGACGGCCTGCTGGCTATTACGGAGTTTTTCGTGGCACTCGGCCAGCTTGAACATAGCCTCGGTATAATCGCTTTTGTATTCCAGCGCCCGGGCGAATTTTTGGGCGGCATCATCGAACTTGTTTTGCTTAAAGGCGTTCAGGCCGGATTGGTAGACGGCTCCGGCCAGCTCGGCATCATCGGCCGATGATAAGATTATATTGGTTGAGATTAAGGCAATCAATCCTAAGGCGAGTATTATTTTCCTGCGCATAGTTGCATAATGCTAATATTATTAAATTTGTCAAGCAAAAATACCGGTTATTGCCGATATCTCTGCGAAAGCGCGTTTAATGCAGGAATGGCGCCGGGCCGTTCCGGCGGATTTTGGTTTACGGCTAATTCCTGAGCCGGACCGGCTGTTTTTGCCGATAAGATAACTGAGAATCGAAGACCGGCAGTAAGAATATTTATGGCCGATTACGTTAAGAATTTCCTGGAACACCTGCAATACAACCGGAATTACTCGCCGGAAACGCTCCGGGCTTACGCCAAGGACTTGGACCAATTCATCACCTTCGTGGCCAAAAGCAGTAACGCCAAAGTTTTCCCTGACCCCAAGGCCATTGACAACCTGACCCTTCGGAGTTATCTGCTCCATATGCGGGAGGTGAACCTGCAGAAGGCGTCCATCGCCCGCAAGATTGCCGCGCTTAAATCGTTTTTTAAGTACTTGCTTCAGAACCGTTTTATCGAAAGTAACCCGATGGTTCTGATACGCCAGCCGCGGTTGGACAAAAAGATACCGGAGTTCCTGAGCGAGCAGGAGATGAACAAGATGCTGCTCGAGCCTCTGGCTGTCATCAGGGGCAAAAAGGCTTATGCTACGGGCATCATCGGACTGCGGGACGAGGCGATTATGGAGTTCCTTTACAGCAGCGGGGTGCGGGTCAGCGAGATAGCCAACCTGCGCATCAAGGATGTGGATTTGTCCAGCTCGGTGGCTCATGTGCTGGGCAAGGGGAAAAAGGAACGGCTGGTGCCCATCGGCAGTTACGCCGTCAAGGCCATTGAGAAATATCTAAGCGAGCGCAAACAAATCAGCGGCGAATCGGTCGAACTGAATTCGTTTCTGTTCGTCAGCCACAGCCGGCACAAATCGGCACACCTGACGGACCGGAGCATCCGGCGTAATATCACGCTTTATGCCGGGTTGAGCGGCCTGAATAACCGCAAGATATCGCCGCATACTTTACGCCATACGTTTGCCACGCACCTGTTGGACCACGGCGCCGATTTGCGCGGCGTCCAGGAATTGCTTGGCCATCGGAGCATCTCTACCACCCAGATATATACCCACGTCACCACTACCCGGCTCAAAGAGGTCTACGACAAAGCACATCCCAGGTCGGGCAAGTCCAAATAGCTGCTCAATTCAGCCACAGAGGACACGGAGGCCATTGATTAAGATTAATTTCGACCACGAAAGACCGAAATAGTGAAAATAATAAATTATTTGTGTCTATTCGAGTGCATTAGTGTTTGTAATTCATCCGTGTTAATCCGTGGCTAAGCTTGACAGCCGGATAAAAGAATGCGATGATTGATTGATATGTCAGAACAACTTGAAGGCAGACAGTGTATTCTTTCGGCGTTACAGGCGCGCCAGAGAAGGTTTGAATTGATTCTGGTGTCCTGGAGCGCTCATCGCGAGAAGACGCAGGATGTCATTGCTTTGGCCGAACAGCAGGGCGTGCCGGTCAAGACCTGTTCGCCGGAAGAGCTGGACAAGATGAGCAAGGGCGGCACTCACGCCGGCCTGATTGCGCTTGCTTCAAACAGGCCGCTGACCAAGCCGGAGGAATTGCTGACTTTGGTAAAGAAGTCAAAAGTGTCTCCGTTCCTGCTGTTATTGGAAGGCGTTGAAGACGAGCAGAACCTGGGATTCATCCTCCGCACGGCCGGGGCGATAGGCGTGGACGCGGTCTTGCTGAAGAAGCATATCTGGAATTTCGACCAGCTGGCCGTTTCGCGCGCCTCGGCCGGCGTTTATGAATGGATGCCGTTAGTCAAGGTGGAAAGGGAATCCGATATCCTGCCCGAACTGAAGAAATCCGGTCTCAAGGTTTTCGGTGCGATGCCCCGGGTACGGCGGACGATGTATGACATCGATTTCACCGGGCCGGTGGTAATGGCGTTGGGTGGCGAAAAACGCGGGTTGTCCGGTGCGCTCAGGGAATTATGCAGCGGATTTTTCACCATTCCCATGCCGCTTAATCCGGATAAACACGCAAATCCAAAAGAAGTGCCGTCCCTGTCATTGAGCCATTCTACGGCCATCGTGCTGGCCGAGGTGATGCGGCAACGCCGCTGAGCCAAATTTAACCACGAATGAACACGAATCTACACGAAAGCGCGAATAATTATTTTTTAGGGGAAGGAAGATAACCACGGAGCCACAGATCAAGATTGAATTCAGTGATTTCAGTGCCTTCAGTGGTTAGAGAGTTCGATGGGTATGGCAGAGAGCGATGGCGATGGCGTCGGAGGCGTCAGCCGGTTTGGGAATTTCGGATAATCCCAGGATGTGCTTGACCATCTCGGCCACCTGGGTCTTATCGGCCCGGCCGTTGCCGGTGACGGACTTCTTGACCTCGGCCGGCGAGTATTCAAAGAGGGGGATACCGGCTTGCGCCGCGGCCAGGATAGCGATGGCCCGGCCTTCGCCCAGCTTGACCATTGCCTGGACGTCCTTGGCGTAGAAGACGTTTTCCAGCGCCATCGCGGTCGGTTTGTGGAGCTTGATTATCTCGGTTAGTTCCTGGTATATCTTGTTAAGCCGGCTTCCTAAATCTTTGTTATCTTTAGTGGAGGCTTTGACTATGCCGTATTCGACAATCCGGGATTTGTTATTAATGCCGGTTATATCAAGGATGCAGTATCCGACTACCAGCGTGCCCGGGTCAATGCCGAGTATTCTTTGATTCATTTCCGCGCTATTTTATTCTTTTTGCAACCGGCGTCAAGAGAAAATACTTGACTTTATGGGTGTTGTAAGTAATTTTTATTGATTAATATGAAACAGGGAAAGTTTATTGTCATAGACGGCCCGGATGGTTCAGGTAAATCGACCCAGGTGAAGCTGCTGGCCGGTTACCTGAAGCGCCGCGGCCATAATGTTTGTGTGGTGCGCGAACCGGGCTCGACCGCCATCAGCGAACAGATCAGGCGGATACTGCTGGATACGCGCAATAAGCGGATGACTCCGGAAACGGAGCTTTTCCTGTATATGGCCAGCCGGGCGCAACTGGTGGCCGATGTCATCATACCGGCATTACGGCTGGGCAAAACCGTTATCGCGGACAGGTTCCTGTCATCAACCATCGCTTATCAGGGTTACGGCGGAGGAATCAACCGCAACAGCATAATGCAAATGTGCGAGATCGCCACGTGCGGACTGAAGCCGGACGCCCTGGTTATTTTGGATATCAAGTCTGATGCTGGATTGAACCGGATCAAGAAAGGCGTCAGGAGCTCGTTTGACCGGATGGAGAGGAAAAAACTGGCTTTCCACCGCAAGGTCCGGCTGGGTTTCAGGGCGCTGGGCCGTTCGGGCGCAAATTCGGCGCTGATTGACGCGGACCGGCCGGTCAGCCAGGTCCATAAAGAGCTGGTAAATATCGTGGCTAGGAAACTGCGGTTAAAATAATATATATGAATAAAGGATTCAGCGGTGTTATTGGACAGGAACCGGCCGCGGAGATATTTAGCAAGGCGATAGATTCAAAGCGTTTGGGGCATACGTATCTTTTCGCCGGGCCGGAGGGCGTGGGCAAGCTTCATTTCGCCCTGGCGCTGGCCAGGGTATTGTTATGCGACAAAGGCACGGGATGCCCGTCCGAACGGGCCAGCCGGGCGGTTGGCCAATGCCGGTCATGCAACTGGGCGGAAAAAGGGGCTCATCCCAACCTGCACGTAAACGAAGTTCCTGAAGACAAACAGACCATATCTATAGATACGGTACGCCAGGTGGAGGATGAAATCGCCATGAGGCCGTTTATCACCGGCAGCCGGATATTCATATTCAACGATGCCGACCGGATGGATCAGGACGCAGCCAACGCGCTGTTAAAATCACTGGAGGAGCCGCCCAAGGATTGTATTTTCATACTGGTTACGGCGCATCCGGAATCAATTCTTCCCACGGTGGTATCGAGATGCCAGACGATTCATTTTTACCCGATAAAGCAGGTAATATTGGAGAAGTTTTTTACGGACAACCTTAAAGTGACCCAGCCCGAAGCCAGGCTGCTGGCTTATCTTTCGGATGGCAGCATCGGCAGCGGTATGAGGATACATTCAAGTAACATTCTGGACCAGCGCAAATGGCTGATAGACAGCCTGTGCGCTGATAACCCGTTTCAGGATATTTCATTTGGGATGATGGATTATGCCAAGTCCGGAAATGCCTCGATGGAAAAACAGAGGGAAAAGATTATCCAGCAATTCAAAATGATAGGACTTTTTCTCCGAGATATATTGCTATCCGGTTATATAAAAGATATATTTGTAATTAATCAGGATAAGGCTGGAGAGATCAAGAAATGGTACAAGGCGGTTAATACTGATTCAGTGCGCTTGGCCATAGAGCAGATACTGGCCGGCGAGCAATATATCAGGCTTAATGCCAACATAACTTTAGTGACGGAAAACATCCTGCTTAATGTCAGCAGGCTGTTAAGAAAGGCTTCATAATAAATATGTGGTTAATAACGATTCGTTATGGCGCGGAACAGCTGATTTCTAATTTTAACGGGAATGTCCCGGGACTGAAGCTGGGCGACAAGTGTGTTATCAGGACCGACCGGGGTACTGAAATCGGCACGGTCATGTCCCAGCCGGAGCTGGTGCAGCCGCTCCAGTCGGCAGGCATTCCAAATCAGCAGGCGCAACCGGCAGTAAATTCGGCCGCTCCGTCACAACCTTCGCCGGCGCCTCAGTCGACACAGATCCGGATGGGTGAGATTTTGCGCAAGCTGTCGGTACAGGATTTAGAAGAGCTTAAGAAGATAGAGAAGGAAAAAAAACCGGCCGCATTAAAGTTTTGCGCCGAAAAAGCCAAGGCATTTAACCTGCCTATAAATATTGTTTATGTAGAATACCTGCTGGGCGGGGAGAAGATAGTATTCTATTTTATGGCCGAAGGCCGTATTGATTTTAGGGAACTTGTCAAGGAACTGGCCAAGGAATACCGCACGCGGATTGAGATGCACCAGGTCGGCGTGCGTGATGAGGCGCGTCTGCTGGGTGATGTCGGTCATTGCGGGCATGAACTTTGTTGCAAGACTTGTGTTAAGGAACTTGAGCCCGTGACTATGAGGATGGCTAAAACCCAGAAGACGACGCTGGATCCGACCAAGATTTCAGGTTATTGTGGTCGTTTGATGTGTTGCCTGCGATTCGAGGACGCTTTCTATAACGAGCTTAAAACCCAGTTGCCCAGAAAAGGCGCTGTTGTCAGGACCCCCAAAGGAACGGGAGAGATAATCAACGTAGACTTGCTCAGTCAATCCGTTCTTGTTGAGATTGCTAACGGCGATAAAATAAAGGTTACAGCTGATGAGATACTTGAGATTATGAAGCAGCCGACCCTTAAGGTTCAGGAAAAAGAACCCGGGAAGAACGATACCAATGTCAAATAAGAAATTTTACATTACCACTCCGATATATTACTTGAATGCCGAGCCGCACATAGGCACGGCATATACTACCATTGCGGCAGACGTGATGGCCCGATACAGGCGTATGTGCGGGGACGATGTGTTTTTTCTGACCGGTACAGATGAGCATGGACAGAAGATAGCCCGGGCGGCCCAGCAGACCGGTTTGAGTCCAAAAGAATTTACCGATAGATTAGCGCCTAAATTCAAGGAGGCCTGGAAGAGGCTTAACCTTTCATACGACTTTTTTATCCGGACGACTGACCCGGCGCATGAGAGTGCGGTTAAGGCTTTGTTTCAGAAGATACACCAGAACGGTGATATCTATAAGGGCAAATATTCCGGCTGGTATTGCTCACCGTGCGAAAGATATATTTCTCTGAAGGAATCTCCGGACAAGAAATGCCCGGTTTGCCAGCGCGAAGGCGAATACTTTGAAGAGGAGAACTATTTCTTCAAACTCAGCAAATATCAGGGCAAACTGCTTGAGCACTTGAAGAATAATCCCCAGTTTATCGAGCCATCGTACCGGTATAACGAGATATTCAACAGGGTAGAATCAGGCATGGAGGACGTCAGCGTCAGCCGGGCGGAGTTGGAATGGGGTATCCCGTTGCCTAATGACCCGTCGCAGGTTATTTGGGTCTGGTTTGACGCTTTGATAAACTACATTTCGGCATTGGGTTATCCAAACGAGCAGGGTAAGTATCGGGAATTTTGGCCGGCTGATGTTCATCTTATTGCCAAAGATATCCTGTGGTTTCATTCGGTGATATGGCCATGCCTGCTGATGTCAGCCGGATTACCGCTTCCTAAAAAGGTTTTTGCTCACGGATGGTGGACCATGAACCGCGACAAGATTTCCAAGTCAAAAGGCAACGTGATTTATCCGGCGGATGTGATTGCCAAGGTGGGCATTGATGGTTTACGGTATTTTTTAATGAAAGAGATTCCTTTCGGGCTGGACGGTGATTTTTCATATCCGGCGCTTTACAGCCGGTATAATAATGAACTCGGGAATGATCTGGGTAATCTGCTTCTTAGGACGCTGACCATGCTGGAAAAATACTTTGACGGCAAGATTCCCACCAAATCAGACCCTAAATTCACGGCCAGGGTTGGTTCCTGCGGCGTGCACAAACACGGTGATGTGCTCAAGGCGGAAATGGTCATGGAGCATCTGGACAGGTTAGAATTTCACCTGGCGTTGGAAGAGATATGGTCCATAATCAGGGAAAGCAATAAATTTATAGATGTGGCCAAGCCGTGGACGATGGCTAAAAATAAATCTCCGGAATTACCGCAGGTAATGTATACGCTTGCCGAAACTATCAGGATTGTCGCAGTTTTGATAGCGCCGTTTATGCCGGATACGGCTAAGTCAATCATTCTGCAGCTGGGTCTGGCCGGTGCGGTACCCAAGATGCCTCAGGATTTACAGTGGGGCGGTTTATCGGAAGGCCTGAAGACCAGTAAGGGCGTGGCGTTATTCCCGCGGATTGAAGATGCCGGCGAAGCCATTGTTTAAGCGGATGGATTTATTTTGACATTTAATCTGTTTCGGAATATACTTGCCTTTAATGGAAGACAAATCTGAAGAACTGGCCTCAATTCTGAAAAAGGACGCCCGCTATGCTCGAGAGGCATATGCTTTTGTCTATGAGGCGTTAGAATACACCATAAAACGCATCGGCGAACGCCGGCATGTGACCGGCCAGGAATTACTGGAAGGTATACGTGATTATGCGTTGGAGCAATTCGGCCCGATGGGCAAGACCGTTTTTTACACCTGGGGTGTTCGCACATCAGAGGATTTCGGTGAGATAGTATTTAACTTGGTCGAAAACGGGCTGCTGGGTAAAACCGAGAAGGATTCTCGGGAAGATTTTAAGAACGGGTTCGATTTCGAAAAAGTATTTACTGCTAATAAAATATAGTCATGGCTTAGAGCGTTATATTAGACAATGGAAGATGCTATCATTAATAAGGTCGTCGGCGGCTGCCGGCTGATTGTCAAGGTCGGGGCCGGCGGTATGGGCACGGTTTATAAAGCTCATCATCTGGGACTTAATAAAACAGTAGCGGTTAAAATACTTCCGCCTTCGTTTGCCCGCGAACCGGAACGGGTAAAGCGCTTTGTCCGCGAAGCCCGGGCCGCGGCCCAGCTGGAGCATTCCAATATTGTTCAGATACTCAATGTCGGAAAAGCCCCGGCCGAACAGGCCGGCGAGCCAGAGATATATTTCATCATCATGCAATTTGCCCAGGGCGAGACTATGGCTAAAATACTTCGCGGCTGCGGTAAATTGCCTGTACTTGAGGCAACCAGGATTATTCGTGATATGGCCAAGGCTTTGGGGGTTGCTCACCATAAAGGTATAATACATCGGGATGTCAAGCCGGAAAATATCATGGTTAATTATGACGGCGAGGTTAAGCTTATGGATTTCGGCTTGGCCCGGGTTTTGGACGTGGCCAGCCACCTTTCCCAGCCGGGCGACATCCTGGGGACACCGCATTATTTGGCGCCCGAACAGGCTCAGAGCATGTCAGTTGACGGCCGGGCGGATATATACTCTTTGGGCGTTACATATTATTATGCACTAACAGGGCAGAGGCCTTTTGAAGGTGATACCCCGGTGGCGGTTATAATGCAGCACATCAATAAACAGCACGTTGACCCGCGTAAGCTGGCTCCGGAATTGCCCGAAGAGGTTTGTCTGATTATAAATAAAATGATGGCTAAAAACCCTGATAAGCGTTACCAGAATTGTAATGAACTGATGTCAGATCTTGATATGATTATTGGCTCGGGGATCGCGACGGATAACAGTTTTTCGAGCAAGACTTTATTGGCGGCTTCTGATATCGATAAACCCGCACCGAAAAATAAATCGCGTGGTATGGTTTGGTATATGGTCGGAGCCGCAATTACGGCTGTTATCATTGGATTAATGCTGGCTTACATGGAAACGCGCAAGGGCATTAATCCAAAAGGGAAAGGTTTAACCGAGTTATCGACTGTTACCGTAAAACCCAAAGAACCGGCTATGGAAATTGACCAAACGAAGGAAGCTCTTGATAAACGCGTGTCGGAATTCTGCGGTATTTTGATAGATCGGCGTTATGATGATGCAATTCCGTATTTTAATCCCATTATATTTGACGGACTAAAAAAGGCCTTGAGGGCGCGATTATCCGAAGACGCCTTAAAACAGCGTTTAAAGAAGTTGCTCCAACTCCAATTTACCTGGGCCGAAGTGCAGGGGGTAAAACTGGTGGGGTTTAAACAAGATAAGTCTGTTATTATGCCCAAAGACTGGCACCCGGGGATAAAAGAAATGATGCCGGGAAATACCCGATGGGCCGAAGTCAATATTATACTTTTAATTAAATCGGATCAGGCTAATGCCGTACAACAGGCACCTCAAAAGCAATTATGGGTTTTGGTAAATGATATTTGGTATCTCCATCCAACCAAGGGTGAGATCGGTAAAGCAGATGAGTCTGACGATAAATAATCAGGGCGACCTTAGAGCTTTTTAGTCAGTTTGTTCACCACGTATTTATTCAGGCGAGATTTTATAACCTGAGCGCCCAGCCCGATGCTATCTGGTACCTTTATCAATCCTTTTTTCTCCAGGACTACCGGCGGATCGATGATATCTTCTTGGTAATATCTTCGGCTTTCGGAAATATCCGCAGGCAGGACAAATCCGGGCAGGCTGGCTAGGGCGATGTTATGTAGACGTCCCACGCCGGTTTCCAGAAGGCCGCCGCACCAGACCGGGATATTATGGCCGTATAAAAAATCATGGAGTGCCCGGGCATTGGATGGCCCGCCCACGCGAGCCTGTTTGATGTTAACCACGCGGCAACTCTTAAGTTTTATGGCAATACGGACATCACTGAGGGTTTTGATGCTCTCATCAAGGCATAGCGGTGTTTTCAGCTGAGCTTGTAATCGGCTGTGCTCAATAATATCATCGTAGGAAAGAGGTTGTTCAATCATGGTCAGGTTAAACCTGTCCAGGGTTTTAAGGATTTTTATATTCTTGAGGTTATATGCGCCGTTGGCATCAACCCATAAGTTTAGTTTAGGGAAGTGTTTTCTCACAGATTTTACGATATTAACATCCCATCCGGGCTGGATTTTTATCTTGATGCGTTGGTATCCTTTGTTGATGGAATCGTTAATCCGCCGGATTAATAAATCAGGCTTGCTTTCTATGCCCAGGCTGATGCCGGCCGGGATGAATTTCCTGGTGCCGCCGTATATTTCATGAAGCGGTTTATGTTCCAGCGATGCCTTCAGGTCCAGCATGGCCATTTCCATACCGGCTTTGGCCATTGGATGCCCGCGCACCTGTCGGAATTTTGACACCAGCGTTTTTGCATCGCTCGGATTATTTTGGCGGATAATGGGGATGAGGAAATCATTTATTATATACCAGGCGGTCCGGACGGTTTCATAACAGTAGTATGGCCAGGCCGACGCCGGTATTTCGCCGTACCCTTCAGCTCCGCCTGAGGATACCAGCCTGATAATTATGGATTCTTGGTAATTTACCTTGCTGAAGCTGGTTTGGAAATGATGTACCAACGGCATCCTTAAGCGGTATAATTCTATGCAAGCCAGTTTCATATCAAAAAGCGTTCTTTATCAGGGTTATCTCAGGATTTTTATTGGCTAATTTTATGCTAACGATATCAAATTGACAAGGTATTTCCGGCGGAATTCTTTTCTTGAAGAAATAATATTGGGCAATGCGTTTTTGGCGTTCTTGTTTGGCGCGGTTGACAGATTCTTCGGGGGCGCCGAACTGGTCGGTAGAACGTGTTTTAACCTCGATAAAAGTTAGGGTTTTATTGGAGTATGCGATGATATCGATTTCCCCGAACTTGCATTTGAAATTACGCTGGATTATCCTGTAGCCGGATTTTTCAAGATAGTTCAGCGCCAAGTCCTCGCCTAACGCGCCCGTTTTCTGAGAAGTCTTTTTATGATTGGACGAATTCATAGGCATTATAAGAGCTGCGGACAAACGGTCCGGCTGAAACACCTTTGAATCCGAGTTCCATAGCGTTTTTACGATATTGCTCGAATTCTTCGGGCGGAATAAATCTTTGTACGGGGATTGTATCGGCAGAAGCAACCGGTTTCAGATATTGGCCTATGGTGACGACATCGCAGCCGTATTTTACCAGGTTTTTAAGGACCGGTAAAACATCCTCTTTTTTTTCTCCCAAGCCAACCATAAGCCCGGACTTGGTAATTATTCCGGGATAATTATCCTTCACGAATCTAATCAGGTCAAGTGAGAGTTGGTAATTGGCTTTTGGTCTGATTGACTGGTATAGACTTGGAACAGTTTCAAGGTTGTGGTTGAATACGTCCGGGCGGGCATTGGCGACAGTTTTGACTGCATTGGTATTGCCGTTAAAATCAGGAGTTAGGACTTCTATGGTAACGGAAGAGCAGTTATTGCGTATTGACCGGACTGCTTTGGCAAAATATCCGCTGCCGCCATCGACTAAATCATCCCGGGTAACTGAAGTGATAACAATATGCTTAAGATTCAGTTTTATTACCGCCTGGGTTATTTCGGCCGGCTCCTTTGCCATTTGTTCGGCACTCATGGCGCTTTCGTTACTTGACGGTATGGCGCAGAAGCGGCAATGACGTGTGCATTTATTTCCCAAGATGAGAAATGTTGCCGTTCCTCCGCTAAAACATTCCAGAAGATTGGGGCATTTAGCGCTTTGGCAGACAGTATTAAGATTTAATTGCTTAAGTATTTTATTAACGCTTAGTGATTTGCCAATTGATGGAGTCGGGCGTTTTAACCAGTCCGGGAGGTATTTACTCACGTTTTAAGATTTCTGGTCTTCCGGGTCAATGTACAATATTCTTAGGCAGGAGCGGCAATAAACCATCTGCTTGCCTTTTTTCAGTTCATTCACCTGCTGAGGTGTAACATCCATATTGCATCCCTGGCAGATATTGTGAGCGACTTTAGCCAGAGCTACTCGGTCTGATTTGTGCTTGACGATTCTTTCATAATTATTTATAATTTCTTTTTCCATCTCGGTGCAGCTTTTTTGGCGGCCTTGGCAGACTTCCTCGAGCTGCTTGGTAATTTCAGCGATTTCTTTGTTTATTTCATTGCTTAACGCGGTAATATCTTCTTCGGTTTGAGCCACTTCCTTTTCGTATTCCGCAACTTTCTTCTGAAGAGTTTCGCTTTGCCCCATCATCTCGAGCATTTTGTCTTCAATCAGGCTGCGATCCGCCTTAAGCCCGTTAATTTCACCCTGGAGTATGGAATACTCCCTGTTAGTTTTGACGGTATTGAGCTGTTGCTCCATTTTGGACATTTTTTCCTCGAGTGATTTAAGATCCAGTTCTTTTTTGGATATTTCCAGTTTAACTTTCTTTACTTCGTTCTTTGATGCTTCTGTTTGAGCTTTGGCTTTAGCCAACTGTTCCTTTTTAGCATTGAGCGCTGACGGCTTTTCCTGGCGTACTTTTTCCAGTTCGAATATCCGGCAGTCTATTTCCTGAATGTGTTTAAGTGCCTGTAATGTTTGGCCGATAACGTTATTCATTTTTTGCTCCATATCTTAAATCCTTTTCACTCCATCCATAAAGCTTTCCAGCCGGCGGATTCTGGTCGGATGCTGCAGTTTCCGTATGGCTTTAGCTTCAATTTGTCTGACTCGTTCTCTGGTTACTTTGAATATTTTTCCGACTTCTTCCAGAGTATAATTATAACCGGTGCCGATGCCGTAACGAAGTTTGAGTATTTCACGTTCTCTAAAAGACAGTGTATTCAAGACATTTGATATTTTCTCTTTGAGTATTTTGTGGGTAGCCAGTTTTACCGGTGATTCCACGCGCTGGTCTTCTATGAAATCGCCAAAGTACGTATCATCGCTGGAACCGATAGGGCTATCCAGCGATACCGGATGCTTGATGATCCGGTATACTCGCTTTATTTCATCCGGCGGTATGTGGGATATCCTGGCGATTTCGTCAATAGTCGGTTCCCGGCCTTTTTCCTGGAGTATTGCCTTCGCCGCCGATTTTAATTTTGAGAGCGTTTCGACCATATGAACGGGAATACGGATAGTCCTGGCCTGGTCGGCAATCGCCCGGCTGATGGCCTGTCTGATCCACCATGTAGCGTAGGTGCTGAATTTATAACCGCGGCAATAATCGTATTTTTCTACGGCCCGCATCAGGCCGGTATTGCCTTCCTGGACCAGGTCAAGGAAAGTCAATCCGCGATTGCGGTATTTCTTTGCGATGCTGACGACAAGTCTTAAATTTGCGCTGGAAAGTTTGCGTTTAGCCCGTTCGTATTCCAGGAATCTCCGGTCGCATTCCTTAAGTCTTGCCTGGAGTTCATCCATATTCTCCATCAAAAGCAAATCAAAATCGGACATTTTGCTTTCCAGCTCTTTGAGGCGAAGGCGATTTTTGCTTGAACCCTTATGCAGGCTCTGGAATTCCTTGTAAGTCAGGCGCAATTGCTGGTAAATCTCTTTAAGCCTGAAAACAATCGGCCTTATTTTCTTGGGCTGGATATTGACGTCTTCAAGTATGGCCACCCACTTTGACCGGCGCTTTACTACTTTCTGCTGGAGCGATATTTTTCCCTTGGCCGAAAGACGTTCGGTTGTCAGCCGTTTGTAGTCTTCTTTATTTTCCCTGACCAGGCGTTTGAGGGTTTGTATATTATTTGAAAGCTTGCGCAGGATTTTGCGGCGGCTCATCTTGGCGGTAATGTCGGTTCGGAGGGTCCGGTCCAGCGCCACGTTGCCGTTTCTGACATCTTCAAGGATGTTGATGCATTCCAGCACGGCAATCGGAGATTCCTCGACTTTTTCCCGGAAGCGCCGACGGGCCATGTCTATTTTCTTGGAGATGACTATTTCTTCTGAGCGGGATAGCAGCGGGATTTCGCCCATCTGCGTAAGATACATACGGACCGGGTCGTCGATTTTATCTGAGCTGGGTTGGTTTTTCTGCAAAACCTCGACGACTTCGTCTTGATTTTTGGTTGGAGCCTCTTCTTCTGTGATGGTTTCCTTGGCCGGAGCGCTGTCTTCTGTGCCGGCGTCTTCGTCAATCAGCTCGATGCCGAGTTCGTCAAGTAAAACCAGCAGATGGTCCAGCTTGTCCGGCGAAGCCATATCCGCCGGCAGGAATTTATTGACGTCGCTGTATGTCAGGTGGCCTTTGCGCTTGCCTTCCTCTATGAGGTGTTTTAAATCTTTGTCTACAATTTTCATTTTGTTTTATCCAACGAGCATAATTCTTTAGGGTTTTTACGGAACTCTTTCAGTATCCGGTCGATTTCGGCCTGATTGCCTTTGATCTGCGCTTCGCGGAGCTGCTTTTTCAGGGAGGCATTCTTTTCTTCCTCGCGCCGGCGTGTGAAAAATGAATTAAGCCAGTTGATTCTTTCTTCGTAATTGGTGATATCGTTAAACTTTCCCTGTTCGGTTATTTGGACTACCCATCCGGCTAAATCCGGGTTGGATGAAATGAATGACATCAGTATCGGCATGGTTACCTTGCCGTATTTTTCATGGGCTTCGAAAATCATTTCAATAACGGTTTTGCTCTGCTGGTTAAAACTATCAATTCCGGTAAATAATTTTCTTATTATCGGTATAGAATTGTTGTAAGTTAACATTATTCCGATGATTTCTTCGGCCGCCTCTTTTTCCGCCGGAGAAAAAATATCAGTCGGTACGGGTGCCCGGGTGTCCTTTGAAACTTCACGGGTTCTTTCCCGGGGTGTGTCTTTCAGCCGCATCTTGAGTAACTCATCTTTGATGTTGAACGACTCACTGGTTTGCTTGAGGTAAAGATTGCGCCGGACGATGTTAGGCACGGCGCGGATAAACAGAAGCAGTTCGTCAATGGCCTTGGTTTTTCCCTCGGTATTATTGGTATCGTATTTTTTCTTGGCGATATCCAGCCGGCAGGTAAACAAGTCTTGGGCATTAATCAGGCATTTCTTGAATACTTCCGGACCTTTCTGGGTCAGGCAGTCATAAGGGTCCAATCCGGCGGGCAGCCTGGCCACGAATAAATCTATTTCTTCGGGCAGGAAAAGCGACAATAACCTTTCCGATGCTATTTCTCCGCCCTGGTCAGCGTCATAGACTAAAAGCACCTGATTGGCAAAGCGCTTGATGGACTTTATGTGGTTGGGCGTCAGCGACGTGCCCAGCGTGGCGATAAAATTCTCGAATCCGTGCTGATGCGCCATAATCACGTCGGTATAACCCTCAACCACGCAGAGCCGTTCGGTTTTGCCTGCCGATTCCTTGGCGAAGTTAAGCCCATATAGGGTCTTGCCCTTGCTGAACAGGGCGCTTTCCGGTGAATTAAGGTAAACCGGTTCGGAATCATCCAACGCCCGGCCGCCGAATCCGACCACCCGGTCGCGGGTGTTGAATATAGGAAACATCAGCCGGTTGCGGAAACGGTCGTAATGCCCGTTGCCTTCGCGCCGGGGCAGTATCAGCCCGAGCTCTTCCAGGTAGCTCATATTGATGTTATTCTTCCGGGCGAACTGAATAAGGTTATCCCATCCGGCCGGCGCATAACCGAGCAGGAATCGGGCTATCATTGACTTGCTGATTTTGCGCTTTTCGAGATAAGTCCGGGCCGCTTCCGCCTCTTTGGCGCTTTGCAGTACTCGGTGATAAAAATCAGCTACCTGGCGGTTTATCTTGAGGAGATTGGCGCGCTTTTCACGGGTGTATTCGCCTTCGGTATCAGCCGCCAGATTGAGGCTGATGCCGGCTTTCTCGGCCAGGGTTCTGGCCGCGGTGGGGAAGTCCATCTTCTCGTGTTCCATCAGGAACGAGAATACGTTGCCCCCTTTATGGCAGCCGAAGCAGTGGTATATTTGTTTGGCCGGATTAACCGTGAAAGAAGCTGTTTTTTCTTCGTGGAAGGGGCAAAGCGCCTTGAAGTTGGAGCCTGTTTTCTTGAGAGGCAGGTATTCGGAAATCAGCTCGACGATATCCGTCGCCTGCTGGATATTCAGAATCGTATCTTCAGGAATAAATCGGTTCACTTTATCCTTTCATGATACAACCATAATTCCCATTATGGGGATGATGGTCTCTGTCTGTAGAACAAACACTACAATATAGCCTTATAAAAGTGATTTGTCAAGTAAAAAAGGATATTTTACGTATAGATATTCCTTGACACCCGGGCGGATTTCTCTAATATAAGCCGGTTTGATTGCTGGGAAAGGCGTTAAATATGCTTGAAGCGAACCATGAAACGTACATGAAGGAGGCCATCAAGGAGGCGCTCAAGGCCTTAGAGGCCGAAGAAGTGCCGGTCGGGGCGGTTATCGTGCATAATAACCGGATTATCGCCCGGGCGCATAACCAGAAGGAACAGCTTCGCGACCCGACCGCCCACGCGGAGATGATAGCCATAACCCAGGCGGCCGAGTCGCTGGACAACTGGCGGCTGGAGAAAACGATAATGTACGTAACGCTTGAGCCTTGCCCGATGTGCGCCGGGGCTCTGGTCCAGGCGCGGGTTCCGGCGTTGGTTTACGGCGCCAACGACCCCAAGGCCGGTGCCTGCGGCACGCTGTTTAATATTGTTAATGATAAAAGGCTTAATCACCGAATAAAGGTTATGTCCGGGGTCATGGAAAAAGAGTGCCAGTCGGTGCTGAAGGAGTTCTTCAGCCGGCAACGCGTTAAGATTAACTGAAATCCTGGCTGACAACTGGATATTGCGCCCGTAGCTCAACTGGATAGAGCGACAGATTACGGATCTGTAGGTTGAAGGTCCGACTCCTTCCGGGCGCATTTTAACTGGGCATTTATTTAATATGCCGCGGGGAAAGATGCAAATCAGGTTCCTGCTGAATTAATTTTCGTATTAGGAGGCGTGGCTGAGTGGTTGCCCGCCGGAAGCGGGTCCGCCTTTGGCGGAAAAGGGGCGGTTTAAAAGGATATTTTGCTATTGTATTTGAACGGAAGTGAATTAAGGGAAGTTTGGTCATTATAGAGTCGGAGGCGTGGCTGAGTGGTTGAAAGCGGCGGTCTCGAAAACCGTTATCCCGTTTTACGGGATCAGGGGTTCGAATCCTCTCGCCTCCGTTGCAATTATAACCGCAATAGATATACTTCAGACTATGCCAGACAATAAACCGGGGGAGCTGACACCACAGCAGGTAGAATCAAGCCTCAATCATTCCATCAAAGACGGCATGGCCTATGCCTCACAGGTTGGTTTCGGAGAGCAATATGTCGGGCCGTATGCCATTCATCTGGGCGCTAACAACATGCATATGGCTTTCCTCGGGTCGCTCAGCCCGTTCATTGGCAATATCTTCCAGATGGTCTCAGCCGAGATAGTTGATAAGATAAAGCAGCGGCGCAAGGTTTATATGTCCGGCGCCATCATCCAGGACCTGACCTGGATTCCCATGATGTTGAGTATCTTCCTGAGCTATCCGACCAATCTTTACTTGTGCATATTTTCCTTTATACTTTATCTGGCCGCAGCGAATATGACCGTACCTCCTTGGTACAGCATGATGGGCGACCTGGTGCCGGAGAACTCCCGGGGCCGGTATTTCGGCCGGCGTGGCGCCTTTGCCATTGTCGCCCAACTTATATCCGCCACCATTGCCGGTATTTTCCTGGATGCCTCGAAGAAAAACGATATCTTCGGCCAGTCTATAGCGCTTAATATCAGCATCGGATTCATCATTATTTTCGGGATGGCCCTGTTGTCCCGGGTGGTTTCCATTTACTATGTATCCCGGATGCATGACCCGGCCTATAAGACCACCAGCGATGATTACTTTACCATCATCGATTTCTTCAAGCGCGCGCCCGAATCCAACTTCGCTAAATTCGTATTCTTTGTCGTGCTGGTAACACTGACCAGCCAGCTGATAGGGCCGTTCCTGGGTATTTATATGCTCCGCGACTTGAAATATTCGTACATTGATTTTATGATTGCCATGAATACCCTGATTATTTCCAGCTTTCTGACCAGCGTCTGGTGGGGGCGGCTGAGCGACCGCTACGGCAATAAGCGGATGATAGAGCTGACCTCGCTGGGTATAATTATGATTCCGTTTTTCTGGGCTATCAGCGGGCATATCGTCTACATCTGTTTTGTCCAGTTCTATGCCGGCGTGGTCTGGTCTGGATTCAACCTGTGCATCATTAACTTCATATTCGACACCGTCACCCCGGCCAAGCGGGCGCGCTGTTTTGCCATATTCAACCTGCTCAACGGTTTCGGTTTGTTTATGGGCGGTTTCGTCGGCGGCATCATCTCGTCGATTATCCCCAGGCAGTTCAGCCTGTTCGGCGGGAGTTTTTTCTTCGTCTCCGAATTCATCATCATTATGATAATATCCGGCGTGCTTCGTTTGATTACGCATATTTTATTCATCCACAAGTTCAAGGAAGTCAGGAAGGTCGAATCGGCTTCGATAGACCGAATAATTTGGAATATCTTGCTTGACTTTTATCCCTTCCGATGATATTTGTCGTTCAGCTTGCTTATGCCTAAAACTATAAAACTTGCGCTGGCCCAGATTAATCCCACCGTCGGCGATATCCGCGGCAATACCCGCCTGATTATCCGGCAAATCTCCCGGTCCTGGGCCGGCAAGGCGGATATCGTGGCGTTTCCCGAGCTGGCCGTTACCGGCTATCCGCCCGAAGACCTGCTGCTCAGGAGGGAATTCATAGACAAAAATATCCAGGCCGTTCAGGATATTGCCAAGACAGCTAAAAATATCACCGCCATCGTCGGATTCGTGGACCGTGACGAGCACAACCCGGACCGGATATACAACGCCGCCGCAATCATTCGCAACGGCAAAATCATCGGCGTTTATCGCAAGATGCACCTGCCCAACTACGGCGTGTTCGACGAAAAACGCTATTTTACCCAAGGCCAAAAGCCGCTGGTCTTCAAGCTGGCCAATGGGTTTGCTTTCGGGGTCAATATCTGCGAGGACATCTGGGTCGATCGCGGCCCGACCAAGATACAAAGCCGGACCGCCGATTTGATTATTAACATCAGCGCCTCGCCGTTCCACTTGGGCAAATACATCGAGCGCCAGGAACTGGTCCGCAGGCGTGCCCGGGACAACCGGGTGGCCATCGCTTACCTGAATATGGCGGGCGGGCAGGACGAACTGATATTCGACGGGCGCTCCATGGTTTTCGGGCCCAAGGGTTCCATGCTGGCCCGTGGCGCCTCGTTCCGCGACGACCTGGTTTTCGTCCGGATACCGGACGGTCAGCCCGTGCCTATGTCGCCTATCTCGGATTACCTGCCCGAATTCGAGGCCTACGAGGCTTTGAAGCTGGGCATCCGCGACTATATCCGCAAGAACGGGTTCAGCCGGGCCGTGGTCGGGCTGAGCGGCGGGGTTGACTCGGCTATCGTTTACGTCCTGGCTATCGACGCCCTGGGTAAGGAAAACGTCAAGGGCATATTCATGCCTTCGCGATATACTTCCAAGCTCAGCAAGCTCTGCGTCGAGAAACTGGTCCGATGCACCTGCACCGGATACACCAATATAGACATCCAGCCGCTTTATAACGCCTATGTGAAATCACTCCGTCCGCGCATCAGCGGCCGGGGCGCCTGCATAGATTTGGCACAGCAGAACCTCCAGGCCCGTATCCGCGGCAATATCCTTATGGCCTTATCAAACCGTTACGGCTGTTTGGTCTTGACCACCGGCAACAAGAGCGAATTGTCCACCGGCTACGCCACGCTTTACGGCGATATGGCCGGCGGCCTGGCCGTACTCAAGGACGTGCCCAAGACTTTGGTTTACCGGCTGTGCCATTACCGAAACCGTCTGACCGGACGTCCGGTCATTCCGGCCGAGATAATCGACCGAGCCCCGACGGCCGAGCTCAAGCCCAACCAGAAGGATTCGGACACCTTGCCGACTTATGAAATACTTGACCCGATTTTGAAATTATATATAGAGGATAACCAAGATATCAAGGACATCAGCCGTAAGTCCGGCTACGATATGAAAACGGTCAGTCGTGTTATAACCATGGTTGACCGGAGCGAATACAAGCGGCGCCAATCCGCACCGGGCATAAAGATAACGCCCCGGGCGTTCGGCAAGGACCGCCGTTTCCCGATTGTCAATAAATTCTATTTGACTTAATTCCGAATGAAATCATTAGTGAATCGCGCGGTATTAGCGTGGGGAAAAATAAGGCGGATGTGGTTCATCTATCTGCGCCCCAAAAAGACCCAGGACCTGCTGTCGCTCCGCGAAGGCGAATGCCAGCGTTGCGGCGCCTGCTGTAAAATAGCCTTCGAATGCCCGGCCCTGGGACACGAAGATAACCAGCCCACCTGTAAACTCTATAAACAACGCTCTGATGTTTGCAAGTTATTCCCCATCGACGAACGTGACATCAAGGACCGCGATATCCTCCTGCCGCACATCAAATGCGGCTACCGCTTCAACGGCAATGGTAATGGCAACGGAAATGGCGGTAACGGAAAACACCCGGAATAATAATCTGTGTAATCCGTGTCTAAATCTGCGCAAACACCTTAATCGCTTTAGGAACGATATCTATCCGGGCCGGTAACTGGCCGCAGGAATCGCCGTCTATCTGGACCCGGACATCGTCCGCCGATGACAACTCAATCACCTGGGCCCTGACCAGTTTGGAGCCGGGCCAGGCCGAGCCGTTGCCCAGGAACGCCATTCCGAAATAGAGCAGTGCGTTGAGCCGATTCCGGCCTTTGAACCAGAGTGTGTCCAGCATTCCGTCATCCATCAGCGCGTCGGGCACAAAGGTGAACGGGCCGCCGTAGCTGTGCGTGTTGGCAATCTGGATAAAGCTGGCGTCATCGCTGACCGGTTGGCCGTCCAGTTTTATGGTGATGCGCGGCATCCGGTATGACCAGAGTGTCTTGATGGAAATGGGAAAATAGCTGAACAGGTGCGCCTGCAGTTTGGACTTGCCGGCCCGGCTGATGTGGTAACGGTGCGCCACCTCGGCGTCGTAACCGGCCCCGACCATGGAGATGAAATACCGGCCGGCGGATTCCTTATTAGTTATTCTACCCAGGTCAACCGCAATAATCCGTTCATTCTGATAAAGTTCGATGAACTGGTTGATATCGCGCTTTAATCCCAAGCCCTTGGCGATGACGTTGCCCGAGCCGAAGGGAATCAGGCCCAGCGGTATGTCCTGCTGGCCGGCCATCAGGCCGTTGATGACCTCGTTGATGGTGCCGTCGCCGCTCAGGCACAGTATTGCCGAATAGCCCTTGCCTTGGCAGACGGTTGCTTCGCGGCAGGCGTCGCCGGCCTGCCCGGTCAGCATCGTTTCAAAGGCGATGCTCCGGGCGGACAGGGCCTGTTCCAGCTTCTTCAGGAAGCGCACCGCCTTGCCGCTGCCGGATATGGGGTTGACGATTATTCTTAACTTGGACATATCAGCCACGGATAGATTCGCTTTGCTCACTACAAGTTTACATAGATTAATACAGAATTATCTTGGCTAATATATTATAATAACTAAAATAACATAGAAAAATATAACTTAAATTCGCTGAAATCTGTGTAATCCGTGGCTACGTGGTTATTATGAAAGATAAAATAAATATCCGTCCGGTGACCGATGTGGCCGAATACCACGCCTGCGAATCCATCCAGAAGCAGGTCTGGAAATTCCAGGACCGTGAAATCATCCCGGTCAACGAGCTGATAACCATCCAGCGCAGCGGCGGGTTGGTGCTGGGCGCATTCGTGGGCACCCGAATGGTCGGGTTCGCATTCGGATTTATGGGCAAGCAAGCCGTCGGCCGGTGCAACGAATCCGGCGGACAGCTGATACATTCATCGCGGATGCTGGCCGTCCTGCCCGAATACCGCAACTACGACATCGGCTTCCGGCTCAAGGTTGCCCAACGCGACTTCGTCCTCAAGCAGGGCATCAAACTGATTACCTGGACCTTTGACCCGCTCCAGAGCCTTAACGGGTTCTTCAACCTGGCCAAGCTGGGCGTCACGGTCAGCCAATACCTGGTCAACCTATACGGCAACAGCTCCAGTCTGCTCAATAAAGGCGTGCCCACCGACCGGTTCGTGGCCGAATGGGACATCGCCTCCGGCCGGGTGCGCGAGCGACTGCTGGCCGGCGGCCAGGCCTACGTAGCCCGTGCCAACCGGTCGCCCGAAACGCTGGTCCGGTATTTTATGAGCCGTCGCGAAGAGAAGGTAATGTCCGCCCGGGCAAATATGAAAACCGCCGGCTTGACCCAGTCCGACCGGCTGGAGATTTCCAGCGGGTTGTCCGGCATACCCATGGCCTTCAAGGCCGTCAGCAAGGTGCTCAAGGGCAAGACCAACTACGTCATCTTCAACCGGGCCGGACTGCCCGTATCGGCCGAGCCCAAGCTCAACCTGGCATCCGAAGTCATCTTCACCGAGATACCCTACGATTACAACCAGATACTGCATCGTGATAACGGTTTGGCGATAGACTGGCGGCTTAAGACCCGCAAGATATTCACCACATACTTCGGCAGGGGCTACCGGGTGGTGGACCTGCTCAGCCCCCGATTCCCCGGCGAAACAAAACGCACCAGCCTGTATATCCTCCGCCGCAGGAAATAATAGGGCGGTGTATAACCATTCCTAGGGTTTTTTTCTCAAAATACCCCTCCATTATACGACAGGGTAGTATCTATTATATGGCAGGGTAGTATCCATTATATGGCAGGGTAGTATCCGTTATATGCCAGGGTAGTATCTGTTATATGGCAGGGTAGTATTTATTATATGGCAGGGTAGTATCTGTTATATGGCAGGGTAGTATCTGTTATATGGCAGGGTAGTATCCGTTATATGGCAGGATAGTATCTACTATATGGCAGGGTAGTATCTGTTATATGGCAGGGTAGTATCTACTATATGACAAGGTAGTACCTACTATATGCCAGGGTAGTATCCATTATATGCCAGGGTAGTCTTCATTATATGACAGGGGGTGGGGGGACTACCCCTGTGGATAACTTAGGTGCTATTCGCCCTGAATACCGTGGTATTCGGCTTGAATACCGTGGTATTTGGCTTGAATACAAGGGTATTCGGCTTGATATCAGTTGATTTCGACTCGAATTCAGTTGATTTCGACCCGAAACTAGTTGGTGGCGGCTTGAAACCAGTTGGTTCCGGCTTATTAATCACCACTAATAGCTGGATTAAGGGTACATTGAATGAGTAGTAGTATATAGTAGGTAGTATGTAAGGGGCAAAGAGTACACAGAGAAGACAGCTTCTATAAGGAGGCCAGGAAAACAAGAATAATTTTCTTGGTCTCCTAGGTTTCTTATAGATATTATTTTTAGTGTTTTTGTTATTTCGTGCTTTCGTGGTAAAATTAGTTTTTATGTGAATCCAAAGGCTTGACACGACGCACGAAGCAAGGTATAGATATTGTTGATGTCCAAGTTTATACCGGCTTCGATTATTCTGTTCTGGTTGGTTATGACCGGGATATTTATCCAGCGGGAAATCATTCCGTCCCTGCCTCAGTTGACCCAGCCGTCTTACAAATCCCTGCTTAAGTCGGCGCATTATATGGAGGGCAGTAAGATGGGCATTTATTTCGGCGGCAAACGCATCGGCTCGTCTACCACCACGGTTTCCAGATTGCCGGATAAGTCGTTCCGAATCGAAAACGCCAGCCTGGTCAAACTGCCGCTGGGCGGCGGGCTTGACCCCAAGGTGGCCGTTACCGGTTCTTCGCTTATCAGGGATTATAAGCTGGATTCGTTCCAGCTGGCGGTCAATTCGGATATGCTCCATTACGGGATTTCGGGCCGGGTCCGGGGCAATGTGCTGGAGCTGACCATATCGGACGGGAATTCCACCCGGGTGGAGCAGATTCTGATGCGTGACGAGGCGACGCTGTCGGACGGACTGGCGCCGTTTATATCCATGCCTAACCTGTCCGTGGGCAAGGAGTGGACGATTAACCTGATTAACCCGATGAAGATGAGCATCGAAACGGTCAAGGCCCGGGTGGAGAACCTGACCACTTTGCAGTGGAAGGGCAAGGAGTTCGAGGTCTATGAGGTGGTGCTGGATTTCCCGGGGCAGAAGATAGGCATTCCGCCTAAGGCTTACATTACTAAAGAGGGTCGGATACTGAAACAGGAGATGCTGTTCCCGGGGACGTATTTGTTGCGGGAAGAGTAGCCACAGATTACACGGATGGCACAGATAATTAATATGTGGGGAGGGAAGAAAGAGAATTAGCCACGAATGAACACGAATAAACACGAAAGGTGTGAAAGATGGGAAAAGCGCTATATTTAATATTAGGATTAGTGATTGCGGTTGCTGGGTGCGGTAGGGCGCAGGAGGAAGAATCTCCGCTGGAGATTCCGCAGGTGGATTCTACCCAGCTGAAGCAGACCAGAATCACCAGCGTGCTCGATGAGCCGGTGGTATCGGGCACCAACCTGGTCTATTGCTCCACCTTCCAGCTGGCCTGGAACGAGCTCAAGGACGGCATCATCAAGGAAGATATCCGGATGAAGGATGAACCGCCTCTGGTCGGATTGCTTAACAGGGGACTGGCCAGCAAGAAGGACATCTCAGACAGCGCATATGTGGCTATGGCCGGATTCGGAAAGGACGGTATCGTTGACAAGATAAACCAGGCGCTCAAGTCCAAGTTCCAGGACCAGGCGCCGGTGGTCAGGGAAGACCTCGAACCCATCGATATACTGGCCTATGCATTCCTCTATAAGAACCTGAAGTTCAAGTATATTTTCGGCAAGCTTAAATACGAATTTGATTTTAGGGGTTCATCGGGTATCACTTCGGTTAAGGCCTTTGGCATTGATAACAGGCGGTTGCCGGATTATGAACAGGTGGCCAAGCAGGTGTCCATCCTGGATTATCAGAACGACGATGACTTTATCATCAGGTTACTGACCGATTCGGCGGACGACGAGGTGGTCCTGGCCAAGATTAATCCGGGCAAGACCATATCGGAAACAGTATTAACGGTGCTGGAGCGCATCAAGAAAGGCACACCCGCGGCTTTCGGAGAGAATGATAAATTGAGCATACCCAAGATTGATTTCAATGTCAGGCACTCGTATAAGGAATTACTCGATAAGGATTTTACCAACAAGGACTGGCATGATTATTTTATCAGGAAGGCTCTCCAGTCTATCCGCTTCAGGCTGAATGAAAGAGGCGTGATATTGAAATCAGAAACAAAGATTTTTGTGGAATACAAGTGCTTGCCGCCTGTACATCGTCAATTGTTTTTTGATAAGCCGTTCCTGATTTATCTCAAGGAGAAGGGCGGCAAGAGCCCGTATTTCGTGATGTGGGTGGATAACCCGGAGTTGTTAGTAAAATATTAGCCACAGATTACACGGATTAATAGTAATTAAATTAATCTGCGTAACCCGTAGGGTTCTGCGTTCATCTGCGTACTATAAGAAAGAGTTGTTATGATTAAACTTGAAGAGGTCAGCAAGCGTTACGGCGAGAAGACGGTGGTGGACCGGCTGTCTTTGGATATCCCATCCGGGCACCTGTTTGCTTTTATCGGGCCTAACGGCGCGGGCAAGACCACCACGGTCAAGATGATGGCCGGCCTACTCCAGCTGGGCGGCGGCCGGATTATGGTGGACGGCCACGATATCCATAAGGAGCATTACGCGGTCAAGCAGATAGTTTCTTACATCCCGGACCAGCCGTTCCTGTATGACAAGCTGTCCGGCCGGGAGTTCCTGCTTTTTGTGGCGCGGATGTACGGCGTCAGCCGGGCTGATTATGATGAGTCGCTGGACAAGTACTCCGGCCTGTTCCAGATGTCGGAGTATGTCGACCAGCTGATAGAGACCTATTCGCTGGGTATGAGACAGCGGCTGATAATATCGGCGGCGCTGATGCGCAAGCCGCGGGTGGTTATCGTGGATGAGCCGCTGGTCGGGCTGGACCCGAACAGCACCCGTACGGTTAAGGAGCTGTTCCGCCAGCAGGTCAAGGACGGTGTGACCATATTTATGTCCACGCACCTGCTGTCGGTGGCCGAGGAAATCGCCGATACCATCGGGCTGATTAACGAGGGCAAACTGGTTGCCCAAGGCACCTTCGCCGAGCTTAAGGATAAATACCAGTTCCAGCAGTCCTGCCGGCTGGAGGATATTTTTATGAAGGCAACGGAGTAAAGAAAATAGTACGCAGATTAACGCTGATTTAATTTGGTAATTATTAATCCTGAAAATCTGCGTTGATCTGCGTCCAAATTTAACTATGCAGTTATTGAATTTATTCGGTTTTCGTTACCGGGCGGCCCGGAACCAGATGAAGCAGGAGACCGGGCGCAACCGGCTGAAGATGCTGGTCATCACTTTCGCGGTGGTCGGGTTGTGGTTTAGCCTGTACCGGTTTTTCATCGGCGGGCTGATGTATATGAACCATTTCCCGGACATCAAGGAATGGGTGGTGACATATATGTTCGCCATATTTTTCCTGTCGTTGTTCGTGATGTTGCTTATCAGCAACGCCATCATCAGTTACTCGTCGTTCTACCGTTCGGCCGAGGCGTCGATGCTGGTGGCTATGCCGCTCGAGCCGGGCCAGATATTCATTTACAAGATGGCTGAATCAATCCTGTTCAGCTCGTGGGCGTTTTTCTTCCTGGGCACGCCTCTGCTGGTGGCTTACGGAGTCAACTACTCGGCCGGGTGGGCCTATTATTTTTCGGTTCTCTGTCTGATACCGGCGTTCATCATCCTGCCGGCCGTATCGGGCGGCGCGACGACCATGCTCATCGGCCGGTTCCTGCCCCGGCGCAGGCAGGAATTATTGCTGGCCCTGCTGTTGGTCATACTGGTCGTTACGGTGGCGGTGGTTACCAACCTGGCTAAGTTGCGGGGCACGGCGCTGCCGTTCACGGCGCTGTGGATGCAGAGTTTTATGGATAAGCTCACCTTTGCCCAGAACCCGGTCCTGCCCAGCTACTGGTTAACCCGGGCGCTGATGGGTTCGGTCATCGGACAGCACAGCGAGGCCGGGTTTTTCTGGCTGATGCTGGTGTCTAACGGGTTGTTTGTCGGGCTGATAGCCTACTGGCTGGCCAAGAGGTATTATTTCAGGGCGTATTCGTTGGTGCAGAGTTCGCGCCGGGACGTTAAGTATTCTCAAACCGGGATTATAGACTGGGCCGGATCGGTGCTGTTCGGGTTGTTCAGCCGGCCGATGCGCCTGATTAATACCAAGGACCTGAAGACGTTTATCCGCGACCCGGTCCAGTGGTCGCAGTTCCTGGTGTTTTTCGGGATACTGGCCGTGTATTTCCTAAACCTGCGCAATATCACTTACATTAACCTTAACAGCCCGTTCTGGAAATACCTGGTTTCGTTCCTGAACCTGATAGCCACGGTGCTGACGCTGGCCACCTTTACGACCCGGTTCATTTATCCGCAGCTTAGCCTGGAAGGGCAGAGGTTCTGGATACTGGGTATGATGCCGATAACCCGGCCGCAGATATTTTTCGGCAAGTTCCTGTTCGCGGCGGTGTGTTCGGTGATTATCGCCGAGCCGCTCATATTCATTTCGGCCTGGATGCTCCACGTCAACACGGTGGTGATGGTTTACCAGATGTATATCGTCCTGGTTATCTGCGTCGGGCTGGCCGCGATATCAACGGCCATGGGCACGATTTATCCCAACTTCCGCGAGGATAACCCGTCCAAGATAGTGGCCGGATTCGGCGGGACGTTTAACCTGGTGCTCAGCCTGATTTATACGCTGGGCATGATAGCCATCGCCATAGTGCCGTGCCATATGCGTTACGCCGGCCAGCATATTAATACGACACTGTTTCACAAGCTGATTTTCTACGATACGGCCATAATCACGGTTATGTGCGGGGTGATAGTGGTCATTTGCCTGTCTTTGGGCGTCAAAGCCATAAAGAAGATGGAAATCTAAGGCCAAACCGGCTCGGAAATAAACTTTGCTAATATTCCGATATTTTTGTTGACTTATTTTCTAAAAGTGTCTATAGTATCGGCGTATGTATAATTAGCGAAATGGAGGTGTTTGAAATCGGTAATCTCCAGGATTACAGGCCACCGGGCAGGGATATTTGTGTTGGTTTCCCGCCCAGGCAGACAGGCTGATGAGATTACTCCCGGGAAGAGATTTTATGATTGTGTATCGGATCTCCGGCAGAGTCCGGAGGTGATGAATATACTTTAGTAGGAGAGTTCAGAGATGAATATCTATTGTGGAAATTTGGCGTATGAGGTAACCGAAGAAGAACTGAAAGAAGGATTCGGCGCGTTTGGTCATGTGGACAAAGTCACCATTATTATGGACAAGTTCACCGGCAAATCAAAGGGATTTGCGTTTATCGAAATGCCGACAGCGGCCGAGGCCCAGTCAGCTATTGCCAATATGAATGGCAAGGAGATTAAGGGTCGCGCGCTTAACGTTAATGAAGCCCGTCCCCGCCCCGAAGGCGGCAGCGGCGGTGGTCGTGGATTTTCCGACCGTGGCGGCAATCGCGACAGAAGGTAAATCACCAGGGAAATTCTAAGGAACCGAAAAGGGACGCTTTAAACGGCGTCCCTTTTTTTTAGTGCCAGTTGGAGCACAGCGATTTACTGGCACTTATCCCGACTATTCGTCGGGATTGTTGCCAGTTGGAGCACAGCGATTTACTGGCACTTATCCCGACTATTCGTCGGGATTGTTGCCAGTTAGAGCTCCGCTTATTCCAGCGGGGTAGGTATAATATATTTTTATTTGACAAATAAAGGATTATATCCTATATTGTAGGCAGAGAGAGGAATGGATGAGGTGCCGTATGAATTATCCGCTAATTAAGAACGAGAACCAACAAGGCATGACCCTGATAGAAGTGACTCTGGCCATTGCGGTATTAACAGCCGGAATAGTGTCGCTGTTGATGGTGTTGGCTTCGGCTTTACAGCAGAAAGAAGCCAGTCGCGAATATCAGGTCGCCACCAACGCGGCTGTCAGCAAGATGGAGGAAATTAGGGGATACGCCTCGTTCGATTTTTCCAACCTGGCCAGCCATTATGCCAGTGCCGCATTCAATGAGTGGTGCGTCAACTGCGGAGCGAAGCATACCACCACGGCCCAGGTTGACGATTGCATGAGGACCAGCCGTGGCAGCGGCCTGTTACCGTGGGACCGGACAGCCGGGCCTTATAATACAGGTTTTATAGACATTACCGCGACCGAGCCGTCTTTGATACAGGTAGGTATCAGGATAAGGTGGTTGAGTGTTATGGGAAATAGTAACAAGCAGGAACATAGAATGTATACCCTGGTGGCCCGTTCCTGCAAGTAGCGTGGCAGAAGGAAGAATGATATTATGAAAAAGGGATTTTCTTTGCTGGAATTGGTTATTGCCATGGCATTGTTCGCCGTGGTGGTCTCGGCGATTGCGGTCATTCAGATGGCGGCGCAGGATAATTTTACAGAAGGCACGGTTGAGGGAGACCTGGAGCGGTCCGGCATAAGTGCGCTTGATGAAATATCGGATAATTTTGTCGATTGCAAGATAACTACCGCCCCGACAGCGGTTTCGGGAAATGAGTTCTCGGTGCTCAAAATCCAGGTGCCGGTGCTGGTGGGCGGAGTTTACTGGGATGCGGCGGCTAATATTTACTGGGGTGCCAACAATACCCAGAATTGTAGCCTGAAATATATGTGGGTTCAGTCTCAGGATTTGATTTCCCCATATGACACGGATGACGTCTTAGCCGAAGCGACAGACCGTAAGGATTGGAATCGGGACGGTGACATAACGGATACGTTCAAGCTCGGCAGGTTAGTTGAGATACAACTGGATGCTTCGGATAACGCGGTGCTTACTCGGACTATATGCACCTATGTGATGGTCAGCAACACCAATAATTACGCCGACATAAACGGTGATGGGACAAATGACCCGATATTTCAGTTTTTGGACGCGGCCGGTACGGCCGTAACGGCTGGTGGTAATCGCCTTCGGATAAACCTGTGGCTGGGTGGCAGGACCGGCGCCCAGCAGAATCCGGTAATTGTGAACATCAAGCGGGAGATTGCATTACTTAACCCCCAATAAGAAAGGTCGAGATATGACCAACGGTCGGATTAGTGGTTCGGTGATGGTGATAGCGCTGGTGATTATGGCGCTGATGGCCGGATTCGGGTTGGCATATATCATGACCGTGTCGTCACACCAGAAAGTGGTCGGTTCCAGCATTGAGCAGTCGGAATACTTCGCAACGGCTCAGGCCGGGTTCGATACATCCAAGGCATTTTTACTGGGGCAGTATCTGGCCGGCGGGAATGATGCCTGGGACGCCCAGCTGGTAAACAGTATCGCCAATAAGGCATCCTATAATGAAACTGTTTCGGGGATTATTGTGACTATTCCCGCTATTACCACCACTTTCCAATGGTGGCGTAATATTTCGTATGAAGGCAAGACTTATTCGGCATCTATAGAAAACGATAATGACGGCGGGGACGTTGGCAATGACACTAATAATATATTATTGCTCAAGATATGGGCGTTCGGAAATCCGGCCGATGTCACCCAGCGTACCAGCGAGGTGATGCTGGAATCACTGGTCAAATACAAGCCGCCATATTACGAGCCGACCTCGGCGGTGGTGGTGGGTGGTTCGCTCAAGGTGTTCGGTTCGGCCCAAATCGCTGGGACGCAGGGAAATATCCAGGCCAACGGCAGCGTTGATATCGGCGGTTCGGCCACCATATCACAGGATGTTTTCGCAACCGGTAATATAACCGGTAACTTGGGTAATATTGGCGGCGACCCTTATCCGGGCTCGGCTCCGGTGAGCATCCCGCCCATTAGCCCGACTCAGTATGCCGGGCTGGCCGATTATATCCTGCAATCGGACGGTAAGGTGTTTAATAAATCAGACAGCACGGCTTATGGAGTGCCTTACCTGGGATGGGATTTCAGCGGCGGGCTGTGGAGTTATAATTCCAATGATTCTTATGACGGGACCTATTACGCCCAGGCCGGCACGGACGTGAAGATATCCGGTTCGCCGGGCAGTTCCGCAACACCATGGCAGGTGACGATTATTTCTGAGGGTTATATTGATGTTTCCGGCAACCCGACGATTTCGCCTGATTCGCAGAACGTGGCATTATTGGCCGGGCGCGACCTTAAGATGTCTGGTACAGCCAGTAACCCGTACACCGGTCTTTACGCGGCGCACGAGCAGTTGCGGCTGAGCGGTACGCCTAAGATTAGCGGTGTGGTTATGGCCGAGGATAAAGAGGATTTGTGCAGCCTGGTTTCTACCGGCAGCGAGTTTGATATATCTATCGCCGGCAACGCCGAAATCACCTATAATGGCGAGATGACAACTTTCCTTAAGGACGGCGAGCCGTATGTCCGTGTTCTTGGGCTGAAAAAGACTGTAAAAAAATAGACAATGAATAAATTCTCGGGTATGATTAAAAAATATAGAAAGTGGCGCCATAAGGGCGCCATGGCGCTTCGTCGCCAGAGGCTATTGATGAAAAACAGGAACGAACAGGGGATGGTTCTGGTAATGGCAATGCTGATAATAGCCATAATTACCGGATTCGGAATTGCTTACATATCAACAACTACTACCCAGGCAAATATGGTTGATTCTAGTATTAAACAGACGGAATATCTGGAAACTGCGCAGGCAGGTTTTGATACGGCCAGGGTATTCCTGATGGGACAGTTTATAACAGGCGGAAACTCATACTGGGACGCTCAGCTTGTCAGTTGTAGCGGTTTGGCGTATAATGAACTAACGGCGCCGATAAACGTTACGCCGGCAACAATTACCACCACTTTTTCCTGGCGTCGCAATATTACTTACCAGGACAATACTTATGTGGCGGAACTTGAAAATGACGCCGGTGATGCCGGCGGGGTCAGCAACGATACCAATAACACATTAGTGCTCAAAGTCTGGGCCTTTGGCAGCACTGCGGACGCCGGTGCCCTGACCGAGCAGGCTAAGGTAAAGAAAAAGATAATGTTTCAGACATTGGTTAAATATAAATCCGCTTATTACGAGCCGACCTCGGCGGTGGTGGTGGGCGGTTCGCTCAAGGTATTCGGCTCGGCTAATATCGGTGGCAGCGACGGCAATATTCAAGCTAACGGCAATGTTGAAATTTCCGGTTCGGCTTCGGTATCGCAGAATATTTACTCAACCGGAACCATTAATGCGGCCGGCGTGCCGGCTGACCAGAAATACCCGGGTTCGGCTCCGGTTAATGTTCCGCCTATTTCACCGACCAAATACGCTTCTAAATGCCAGTATTGGCTCCGGACAAGCGGAGATATCCTTGATACGTCGGATAGTTCGGTCAAAACAGCCGCCTCGTTGGGTTGGAGTTACAGCGGAGGGCTCTGGTCTTTTAACGATAATTCTAATCCGCCGCTTTATAACGGTTCTTATTACGCGATGTCGGGTTGTAATGTAAAAATAGTTGGTTCTCCGGGTTCTACTACGACACCATGGCAGGTAACAATAATATCAGAAGGATATATCGATGTTTCCGGCAGTCCTAATATGGTTCCTTACACTGATAACGTGGCTTTTATAGCTGGTGGTGATCTACAACTATCGGGTAGCGCTAGCAATCCGTTTACCGGTGTTTATGCGGCGCACGAGCAGATAAAGCTGACCGGAACCCCGGTGATTAACGGGGTGGTCATAGCTGAAGATATTGGAGATGCCTGTTCTCTCGTTTCCACCGGAAGCACATTTGATATTTCAATGGGTGGTAATATAGCCATTACTTATAACGGCGGGATGACCACTTTTTTTGAAGATGGTTCTCCTTACATAATGATAAAAGGTATAAAGAAAACGGTTAGATAATACTCTGGCAGTTGTGCGTTGTGGCGGAGCGACATCCCGCCGCAGATGGAGAGCAGAGTGACTTATCTGCCAGGTATCCCTAGCCCCTGAGGGGTCTTGGGACAAGAACCCGTACGGGTAGTTGGTTGTAACTTCACAGGTAGCCGAACTACGGATTGATTATGATTAAGAGTATCAAGTTATCAGGTATTGGTGTATTTTTGTTTTTGCTGGGTTCTTTGCCGGCATTAAGTGACATTATCCAGTTGAAAAACGGCTCGACTCTGGAAGGCAAGGTGATTAAGCAAGATAAGAAGTCTGTGGTAATAGAGCTTTCTAACGGGACGATAACAATCAAAATGGACAGCATTGTGGAGATAATAAAGGCTGATATAGAAAAGGCCGAGCCGGATGAATCTAAACCTGGGCTTAAAGAGGATGTCAAAATTAGGGATGATGTTCCGATAACGCCAACAATAGAGGATACCTCTGCGCCTGTATCTTCATTCCGAGATGCGCCGTTGGTGCTTAATGATGAGGGCAAAAGCAATGTTCAGAAAGAGATAAACGAGATTATACGCAAGTTGGTCGAGATGAAGGAATCAGAGGCGGCGTGGGAATTGGCGGAAAAACTGATTGTAAAATGCAAAGGCGATAGGGATTACATTAAGGGTTTGTTGTTTGAAGTCCAAAACCGGCAGGCTCTGAAATGGATAATATATGCGGCCGGGCAATTTGAAACAAATGAAATTGTTAAATTATTCTATGAGATGCTTAAGACTGAGCCTGATGAATCCATCAGAATTGCGCTTCTTGAGGCATTAGGGCGGATGAAAAATATTTCCACGGTGGACATGCTGCGGAAACAACTGAGCTTGGAAAAACTTAAAAATGTGAGGGTTACCGTAATAAACATGTTATCAAAGGCGGCTGATGTTGAATCATTGGATGCGATGCTTGGGTTTCTTGATGATAAGGACGAGATAGTAAGCCGAACGGCGGCACTGGCCATTATGAACATATACAAAAATGCCGGTTCTAAGGCTTTGGAAAGTGTAGATTTCAGTACCATGCTGCAAAAGAGGGCTGCTAATGCGGGGGCCAAAGGTAAAAAGGAAATCATCGGTTTTCTGGGTCAGATGAATGACCGGCAATCAATTGATTTGCTCGTTAAGTTTCTTGATGATGAGGATGCCAATATCAGGAGCGAATCAGTTATCGCGCTGTCTGCGATACAGGACGCGATGGTAGTGGATGTTTTAACCGGCCGTTTGAGCATTGAAAAAGATCTTTGGACTAGGATGCAGATTATCCAGGCGATAGGGTTAAGCAAAAACCAGTCGTTGGTTCCTATGCTGATTGATCTTCTTCAGGATGGCGAGGAAAAAATCCGTCTCTGCGCCGCCAGGTCACTCAGCAAGCTTACTAATAAATTCCTGGGCGATAATTACGAGACATGGAAAACCTGGTGGGAAACCATGCAGGGGTTGAAATAGTAATTATCAAAAAGCACACCACAAAACCTTGAATTTAAATGGCGATTTTATATAGTTAACTTTTTATTGATGTCATAGCAAATAGAAGTGAGAGTGTGTTTATGTCTTTAAAAGGTGATTTGAGCAGTTTTTCCTTGTCGGATGTCTTCAAGCTTATTACAGGCAAAGAAGGTACATTGATTGTTTCTGATGCCGAAAGCAAGAAAGCAATTTATTTTTCCCGGGGCGGGATAAAGCTTCTTTCCACTGGTGCCCGGAAGGGGACGCGTATAGGTGAATTATTGGTTAAGTCCGGTGTTATCACCAGCGAACAGCTTAATCAAGCGCTTAATCTTCAAAAAAGCAGTTACCTTAGATTAGGTGATGTTCTGACCCAGCTCAGTTTTGCTAAAGAAGAGGATATTAACCGGTTGGTAAAATTCCAAATAGAAGAAGAAATCTATGATATCTATAATTGGAAAGAGGCTAATTTTGAATTTATCGAGGGTCCGCCTCCTCCCGAGCTGGCGGATAAAAATAAGCAAGCAACCGAGATGCAGTTGGATATAGATGCCTTGATGAAGGAAGCCGCCCGCCGGCTTGAGGAATGGAAGTCCATAAGGCAAGTGTTAACCAGCACGAAAATTATTTACGCGCTTACCGAGGAAGCGGAAGAACACGTCGCTAGGGCTGACCTTTCGGATATTTTTAAAGCTATTGTTCCTTTGATTAACGGTCTTCGCACGGTGGATGACATTGTCGAAGAATGCCCGCTGGTTTCGGCTTTTGAGGCATACAAGGCTGTTTATATGCTGTTAACCAAAGGGCTAATCAGCGAGGTTTCTTTCGATAAGATTAAGGATAATGCCCGGCAGTTGCTTAAGCAGAATAAGCTGGAGCAAGCGCTGCTTTTGTATTCCCAGGCTGCAAAGTTAAAACCCGAGGATTTTACTATCAACCAGAATCTGGCTGAAGTTCTGGAGAAACTGGGTCGCCAATCAGAAGCTGGAGAACACTACAAGCAATTAGGAGGATTATTCGAACACAAGAATATGCATTCCCAGGCTATACTGGCTTATCAGAAAGCGCTTACTTATATCCCGGAGGATGAAGAGATACATTTGAAGATATTCGACCGGGCAATTCTTTCCAAACAAAATGCTGAAGCTATTGCTGTTGGCAAACAGTTACTTAAGATCTATGGAAAAAACAAGGAAGCAGGGAAAGTCGCTTCGTTATCAGCCAAACTTTTTAATATTAAAGCGCCCGATTTTGAAATGAGGGCGTACGTTTCCTCGGCTTATTTCGCCATGGGCGAATACGAAAAATCGAAGCTTGAACTTAATAACGCAATAAAAGAATTACCGTCTCAGAAGCCGGATGTTCTTATGAAAGCATATGAGGATGTTCTGAAGATAGAACCCAATCATTCCGATGCTCATTACCAGAGGGATCATATACGCAAGCAGATATTTGCAGTCAAAAGAAGGCGTAAGTTAATTATCGTTGCCATAGTCATGCTTTTAATAGCCGGTATAGCAGCCGCAGGTTTTGTGGCTTATGACCAGTATTATGTTAGACAGAAATTCGCTTTGCTTAAAACAGAAGTCGAAAAGCTGAAGGTCCAGAAACTATATCACGAAGCGATAAATCGGTACCAAGAATTTAATTATCCGGTGGCAATTACCACTAGTAAGTTGGTACGGAGTGAGATAGCACAGATAGAAAGCTTGCTGTCTCAGTCGCTTCAGGCCAGGTTGGAAGCCGTTAAGGCGGAGTTTAACGCATTGAATGGGTTGTTCAAGAGAGGTGAGGATACCGAGTTAAATAAAAAGGATATTGAAGCGGCTTTGGTTTTATATAAAGAGTTATTGGTGAAAACCGAGCAGAAAGTGCAGGAGATATTTGCCGATAAATTACCGCAGGAGCAATTCCCTAATTATGATTCTAAAAAGAGTGAGTTTATGCAGTTGTTTTCCAGAACCGATAAAAAGATAAAAGACATCTCGATATACCTGCAAGGGGCAACGACGTTATTTGCTCAAATACAGGAACTGGATAAAACTGACAAGTTAAATGAAATGGCCAAGCTTACTTACCAGATGATTAATGCTTATCCGCTTTCTCCGTTAACACGTGATATTAAAATACCAGTTAAAGTTGAATCCAGCCCGGCAGGCGCTGATGTTTATCTGGATGGTGCAAAGGCGGGGAATACGCCAGTCAAGATTTATCTTTCGCCAAAGGGTAGTGCCGTATTAAAGCTGGTCAAAAAAGGATTCGGTTCGTTTGAAAAGACTATAAAAGCATACGAGCAGGTATTTATAAATGTTCAACTGGAAAAAACCGCACTTTGGATTTTTAAAACCGGAGGTGTTATCGAAAGTGCGCCTTTAGTGTATAAGGATTTAGTTGTAACGGCCAGTCGGGATGGCAATGTCTATGGTATCAATCGCGAAAAGGGTGAGCTGAAATGGAAATATAAAACTGATTCTTCGCAAGAAATAATTTCATCGCCCAAGAACTTCAATGAATTGATAGTATTTGGATGTTATGATACGATTATCTATGCCTTGAAGAGCAGTGAAACAAATATCGGCAAGTTGTGGTCTTTTAAGACTTCCGCGGCCGTAAAAGCACCTCCTTTTATTTCGCTTGATAATGAGACCGTATTTGTGGGCAGCACTGACAGCAACCTGTATGCATTGTCTGCTAAGGGGCAGTTGCTCTGGAAATTTTCGGCTGGCGGAAAGATTTCTAATTCTGGATTTGCTGATAGCGATACGGTTTACATTCCTTGTGATGACGGAAATATTTATGCCGTTAATGCTAAAACCGGACTGCAAAAATGGAAAATGTCTCTGACCGGGAAGCTCACGGCGCTTGTCAAGTATGAAAATAACATACTCGTTGCCAGTAACAGCAATAACTGCTATTGCATAAGTATCTATGATCGGCAGATAAAATGGTCATTTAAAGCCAAAGGGCCGGTTGCGTCCGCTCCGGTTGTTGCGGGCGCGATAGTTTACGTTACCTCTATTGATAAGACTCTTTATGCGTTGGATGTTAGTAACGGCAAAATGAAATGGGTTTTCCCGGCCAAAGGAGGCCTTAACGGGAGTGTGGAGGTTTCTTCCGACGGCGTTGTTTATTTCGGCAGTGAAGATGGTTTTATATACGCAGTTAACGGAGAGAACGGTCAGGAAATTTGGAAGTATAAAACTAACGGTAAAATCCGTTCTACGCCTGTTTTGTATGAGGATACAATTTACATCGGTACGGATGACTTCTCGATATATGCTTTAGAGAAATAATCATATGGTTACCAGCCCGGCAGGCACGTCAAGAATAAAAGTTATAATTGCCGGCGGGGGTACCGGCGGTCATCTATTTCCCGGGATTGCGCTGGCTCAGAGTTACCCATGCAAACCTTTGTTTCTTTGTACTAATCGTCCATTTGATAATCAGCAACTTTCAAGGTATGGTTTTGATTTTCGAGTATTACCCTCACCTCGCCTTTCTTTTAAGCCTGCTTTTATTATTGATATGGTGAAATCACTGTATGAGTCATTTAAGCATTTTGAGAAATTCCGACCGGACTTTATTGTTGGTGTAGGAGGGTATGGGTCGTTCAGTCCTTTGCTGGTAGCATTGTTAAAAAGAATCCCTTTCGTATTACTTGAACAGAATTCCCTGCCCGGCCGAATAACACGCGTGTTTAATCCTTTTGCCAAAGTTATTATGTGCCAGTGGTCGTCCAGCGCCGGGTATCTTTATAACCGCAATAATATAAGCGTAACCGGAAGCCCTTTGCGCAAAGAGATAAAAAAGATTGCACGCAGTGAAGCTAGAAGCAAACTTGGATTGACCAGAGAGAAAGTAATCGCTGTTATCGGCGGTAGCCAGGGGGCTCGTCCGATCAATGAGGTATTTATCAATAAGGCCGGTTATCTGGGTAAATCATTTGGTAAGTTAGCCATAATACATTTAACAGGGGAAAAGGATTATAATGAGGCAAAAAGTGCTTACGATAAAAACGGGATTGAGTCTTTTGTCAGTCCTTTTTATGAAGATATGTCGATTATTTACAGCGCGGCTGATATGGTCCTAAGCCGGTCCGGCGGGATTGCCATTGCCGAAATGGCTTTTTTTGGTTTGCCTATGGTTCTGGTGCCGTTTCCTCAGGCTGCGGATAACCACCAATTCTTTAATGCCAGAGATGTAGTTGCTAATGGGGCCGGGATAATTGTACCGCAAAATAAGCTGGGTGAAAAATTAGATGATGTTGTAAGGATTATTTTTGACCAGGAAAGGGTTGCGGAAATGTCCCGAAAAGCCAGGACTTTGGGAGTTTACTGTGGTTCTTTGACGGATATATTAACTTTTCATTGATTATTCAAGTTACATTCGGTGCATTCCGATACTAGCTATTGTCATTGATAATATGAAGACTCTAAAATTTATCATTTCTATTCTGGCTGTTTTGGCTGTTTTGTCAGCTCAATCAGCCGTTCCGGACGAAAAAGTTTCATACGTGCCGTTGAACAGTTTGGCCGAAAAGTATAATCTTGCTCATGAAAAAGATAGCCTGACCGGGCGGGAGATATTTTCCGGTAATGGGTATATTCTGGTGGCCAGTATCGGAATGTCCAGTATGTTGGTAAATGAGAAACTTGCCGTTTTGAATGACCGGATAGAATCGGTTGACGGGGAGATAGCCGTTTCTGCAAGAGACATCCCCAAAGTAGAATTATTGTTAACGGATACATCTTCCCATGAACCTGACGACAAATCAAAAAAAACCAAACGGAATCTCAAGAAAATAGTGATAGACCCGGGACATGGCGGTTCATTCCGAGGCTGTAAAGGGGTGAATGGATTAATTGAAAAGACAGTTACGCTGGATGTTTCCAAAAGGTTAAAAACATTACTTGAAAAAGAGGGTATTAAAGTGGTTTTAACCAGGGAGCGCGATACGTCGCTTTCACATAACCTGAATGACGATCTTCAACGCCGTGCTGATGTTGCTAACCGTGAACAAGCAGATTTATTTCTTTCTATTCACTGTAACTGGTCAAGTAATCCCAGTATTGAAGGATTTGAAATATATTATTGTGATGAGAAAAACTCCGGTCAACCTTCAGTGACTTCCGGTAAAGCTGGCACGAATAAGGCTTTGAATAAAGAGAATAAGGCCATACTCGCCTATTTGCTGAAAGATGAGTATAAAAGCCAAACTATGGAAATAGCCAAAGAAGTTAAAAGCAAACTCAATGATTTGCCCACAGAGGATCGCGGAATTAAAAAAGCCAATTTTAGGGTAATCAAACAGACTAAATGCCCGGCGATTTTGGTAGAGATGGACTTTATTTCCAATAAAAAGAAGGCTCGCAGCCTTTCCAACGAGGAATATCGCCAGGAAGTAGCCAGTAAACTCAAAGAAGCTATCATTTCTTACGATAACAAGCTTTTGAGCATAAATAAGTCCGAAAAATAGGGCATCCAACCGGCAATTAGGCTATTAATTCACTATACGGAATTATTACGAAAAAGGTTGCCAAATCAAATCCTATTTGATACATAATAATATTATAATTAATAGGGGAGATTTTATCGCGGCAGTAAGTAAAAGTATTGAAAAGGTAAAATATGGTTTTTCTAGGTAGTGATATTTACCACAAGCTTTTCGAGAACTCCAATGACCCGCAATATGTTCTCGACTTGAATACGGCCACTTATATTGCCGTTAATTCGGCGTTTTGCTCATTAGTTGGATATGCCAGAGAAGAAATCGAAGGTCATTTGACGCTTAAAGATATAACTCCAACTGAGGATTTTCCTTTAATACAGCAGATACAAGAGCGCCGCAAGAAGGGAATAGAAACCGAGCGATATCTTTATCGCATCAAGATTAAATCAGGCGAGATTAAACCAATAGAGGTTAGCGTCCGTAAGATTAGCTACAGTAATCAGGATTTAATAGTCGGATCCTGGCGTGACCTTAGCGAACGCATGTCTCTGGAAAAAATCTTACGCGAGCGTATTCGGGAAAGCGCTTTAGCTACCAACCGGATAATGGCTTTGACGGAAAAAATAAAGGGAGTTCCCCTGGTTACCACGGCTCTTTTGAGAGCTTCCTCCGAGAATTCGCTGATAGAGTATTTATGTAAGGCTCTTTGCGAGCAGCGCCGATTTGCCATAACCGGAGCGGCCATATACTTGAGGGTTAATAACCATTTAGAACAGCGGTTTAGCCTGAATATTAAAATGCCCAAGCGGGTGGATATCAGGAAGAATCATCCGTTGGTAGAATCACTGGAATCCGAATCGATATCCGAACATATAACCGAAATAATAACGCTTCCGATAAGAGGTAAAAACGAACCCATCGGAGTTATGCATCTCAGGTTTGACCCCAAGGAGCGTGAATTGCTCCAGGGTAATCCCATTACCCGGAAAGGGTATCTTGAAGTAATTAAAACAATCAGCGATATTTTAGGCTTGGCTGTAGAAAATATAAGGCTGGCTACGGACCTTAAGGAGCTTTCCATTAAAGACGGCCTGACCGGGGTATACAACCGGCGTTATTTTGATAAAGCTATCAGCGACGAGTTCAAACGGGCTAAGAGATACGGCCGCCAGATAGCATTGCTTTTCCTGGATTTGGATAGTTTTAAGCAGATTAACGACAAATACGGGCACAAGCAGGGGGATGTGATGTTACGGGAATTTTCGTCATTGCTTGGTTTCCATAGCCGTAAAATAGATATTATCTGCCGCTACGGCGGGGATGAGTTTGCTATTATTCTTCCTGAAACATCGCTTGAAGGGGCTCTGGCAAAAGCCGAGGCTCTTAAAGCAAACACCAGGAAGCACGCATTCACAAACCTGAAAGACAGGCGCAGGCCGTTTCATATCAAGGTTAGCATCGGAGTTAGCGCTATGACCAAGAGAACAATTACCCCTGACCAGCTGGTGTTGATTGCTGATAACGACCTATTCGCCCACAAAGGCATATTTAAAACAGGTTCTTAGAAAGGATTCACCATGCCGGATAAAACACTTAAAATAGCTCTGATTGGTTACGGCTATTGGGGCCCGAATATCCTGCGTAATATCATGGAAAACCATATTGCCGATGTGGCTTATTGTTGCGATATGGACAAGGCCAAGCTTGAAAAAGCTAAACGCCGTTATCCGGCTGTCAATACCACGACGGACGTCAAAACAGTATTCAACGACCCTGATGTTGATGCCGTGGTAATAGCCACGCCGGTAGCCACGCATTTCCCGCTGGCCAGCGCCGCGCTTAATGCCGGCAAGCATGTCATGGTGGAAAAACCTCTGGCCGCTTCCGTAAAGGAGGCTGAAGCCCTGGTTAAACTGCAAAAAGACAAGAAGCTCATCGGTATGGTAGGGCATACTTTTATATATTCGCCGCCGGTTATTAAGATGAAGGAAGTGATTGATTCGGGAGAACTGGGCAAGATATTTTTCATCTCATCCCGGCGCGTTAATTTGGGGCTTCACCAGAAAGACGTCAGTGTCATCTGGGACTTGGCGCCGCACGATTTCTCGATTCTTTTCTATCTGTTGGGTGATGAACCGTTGGAGATCAGGGCTATCGCCCGTGATTGCATCAAGAAGGGCTTGCCCGACGTGGCGTTCATCACCATGAAGTTCCCGGACGGCCTTATCGGGAATATCGAGGTTTCCTGGCTGGCGCCGACTAAATTGCGCCATACCACGGTGGTCGGCTCTAAGAAAATGCTGATTTACGACGATACCGAATCGGTCGAGAAGATAAAAATATTCGACCACGGCGTGGACTTTAAGGACCCGGAGAGTTTCGGCGAATACCAGCTGTCGTACCGGACCGGCAATATCCTGTCGCCCAAGATAGCGACTTTCGAGCCGTTGAGCGCGGAACTGTCGCACTTTGTGGATTGCATCAAGACGGGCAAGACGCCCAAAACTGACCTGGGTATGGGTTTGAAGGTGGTCCGGGCCCTGGAAAAAGCCGAGCAGTCCCTGCAATTGAAGAAATAACCCGGATTATTTACCCCGATAATTTCAGGGTGAATAATGTCCGTTAGCCTCGCAGGGCAGATTGAATCTGATCGAGAGGCTTATGGCCGGGGGATCCCGCGAAGAATGCGGGATAAACAAGGCGTTTGAATGGAATATAAATGCACTGATCCTGTTTGCTCGCACCATCACGCGCTTCCTCCGGAAAAGAATAAGATAAAGTGGATACTCCGCGAATTGGGAGCCCATTTGCCTTATTCGATATTCAGCGCTATTGCCAGTCTGATAGTATTGGCCGTCCTGACGGCCACCGGCCTGGTTGGTCATCTGCTGACATTTTTCCATTTATTCCATCCGACCCATTTGTTCCTCAGCGCCACGACCACTACCGCCATATTCTGGTCGCGCGGCAAGCCGGGCGGATTGAGGTTTATTTACGCCGCCATTATCGGCATCACCGGCAGCGTGCCGTTCTGCACCTTAAGCGATATTATTTTCCCCTATACGGCCGGTACTATATTGAAACACCAGATGATTTGGCATCTCTGCATTGTCGAGGACTTCTGGCTAATTATTCCGTTCGTAATCGCGGGGATAGTTGCCGGGATGGTGGCCGGCCAGTACCGCGAAACCAGCACTTTCTTCTCGCATTCGGCGCATATTTTCATCAGCACCACCGCGTCGGTTCTTTACCTGATAACCTTCGGGCTGACCGACTGGACCAATTATGTCGGTTGGATAGTGGTGATACTTTCCGTTTCAGTTCTCCTGCCTTGTTGCCTGAGTGATATTGCTTTTCCGATGATATTCATCCGTTCCAAGGACCAAAAGGGCCAAACCGGGCCGGGTTAATCGGTAAAATAATATTGACAAGCGGCGGTTTTCGCATAAATTACAAATATGGTTAAACAGGAAATCATCAATGCCGTAAAGCCGGTCCTGGCTGGGATAATACCCGGTGATGACGTTGAATGGCTGATAGAAAAACCGGTCAATCCGGCCATGGGCGATTATGCCATGGCCTGCTTCAGGCTGGCCAAGGCGGTAAAGAAATCGCCTAATGAGTTGGCTGTCCAGATTGCCAATGCTGTACAGCCGACCGGGCTCATAGAAAAGGTCCAGGCCGTCGGCGGTTACGTCAACTTCTTCATAAACGGCCCGAAACTGGCCGACCTGCTCCTGCCCGGAATAGGCGTAGATTACGGTAAATCAGGCGATGGCAACGGCAAGACTGTCGTCATCGATTACTCCTCGCCCAATATCGCCAAGCCCTTCGGAATAGGGCACCTGCGTTCCACAGTCATCGGCAACGCCTTGTATAAATTATATTCAGAGCTGGGCTACAGATGCGTCGGCATTAACTTCCTGGGAGATTGGGGCACCCAGTTCGGCATGATGATTGCGGCTTTTAAGCAGAACCCTGAGTCTGAGAGACCTGATAATCTATCAACTGCATTTTTATCAAAGCTCTATGTGGATTATAATGAAAGATGCAAGAATGATCCAGGGTTATTAGAAAATGCGCGTAAGGAATTCAAGAAATTAGAGGACGGCGATAGAGAAAATAAGGCTTTATGGGAAGTATTCAGACTTAACAGCGTAAATGAATTCAATCGAATTTATGGGATGCTTGGGATTAAATTCTCGTATCCTGTTGACGATATAGCAGACCTTGACAGATTAAAAACGCACGCCCAGATTTATTTAGGCGAATCGTTTTACCAGCAATTCATTAATCAGACCATTAAGGAAATAGAAGCCAAAGGATTGACCAAGATAAGCGAGGGTGCTCTGATAGTTGACCTTGAGAAGTTTGGAATGCCGCCGTGCCTGCTGCGTAAAGGCGACGGCGCCACGCTCTACGCCGCCCGCGATATAGCCGCGGCTATCCACCGCTATGATACCTATAAATTCCATAAGCTGATTTATGTGGTCGGTTCGGACCAGAAACTGCACTTCAAACAGTTCTTTAAGGTGCTGGAGCTGATGGGTTATGACTGGGCCAAGGACTGCGTCCACGTGGATTTCGGCCTGGTGCGCCTCAAAGGCGAAAAGATGTCCACCCGGCGCGGTAGCACGGTCTTGCTGGAAGACGTCCTGAACGAGACGATAGATCTTTCCAGGAAGGCCATGCAAAACCGCAAGGATGAAATCCAGGAAAAGGTCAACCCGGAGCATGTCAGCGGCATTGCCCAATCCGTCGGTATCGGCGCGGTCATATTTAACGACCTCAAGAACCGGCGCATCAAGGACGTCGATTTCGATTGGGACCAGATGCTGGCCTTCGAGGGCGAGACCGGCCCGTACCTGATGTATACCCACACCCGGCTGGCCAGCGTGTTGAAGAAGTTTAGTGGCAGTTCGATGGAGCCTTTGGCGCCAGAGTTATCCCTAGATCCTGAGGGGTCTCGGGACGAGAACCCGAACGGGCTGCCACATTATCCCGACTATTCCGTCGGGAATAGTAGCGAAGGCTCTTCGCCGGTCAAATTGGATATGCTCAAGGAACCGGACGAGGGCATCCTGGTCAAGCGGCTTGAAGAATTCCCCGACACCATCAAGAAAGCAGCCCAAGAATACGAGCCGTCCATACTCAGCAACTATCTCCTGGAAATCAGCTCCGTATTCAACCGTTACTACCATTACCACCGGATAATTTCCGATGATAAATCGCTTACTTCGGCGCGGATATTGCTTTGCCGGCGGCTCAAGCAAACACTTGGAAAAGGGCTGGCGCTTCTGGGCATTTCTCCGTTGGAAGAGATGTGAAAAATAATCGTAAATCGCGCCGCCTGAACGGTCTGTAGCCCAGTATTTATAGGGATTTCCTGTTTATATAAAAACCTTGTAAAAACTTCAGGTTATAGTTGTTTATGCCGATAATAACTATATCCAATTTTGATTGGAAAACCAGATAAAACCGCCGGGAAACGGTTGACTTATAGACAGTAAAATGAAGCTTTCAAAACTGCATCTTCAGGGATTCAAATCATTCGGTAACCCCACCCAGTTTGCTTTTGACGACGGCGTCACGGCCATCATCGGGCCGAACGGATGCGGCAAGAGCAATGTGGTCGATGCCTTTAAATGGGTGCTGGGCGGGCGGAGCACCAAGTCGCTCCGGGCCGAGGAGATGCTCGATGTCATATTCAACGGCTCAGCCGGGATGAAGTCGGCCGATTACGCCGAAGTGGCATTGACCTTCGCCAATAATACCCGCGACCTGCCCATAGATTACGACGAGGTCACCGTTTGCCGCCGGCTTTACCGGTCGGGCGAGAGCGAATACATCCTAAATAACCAGGCCTGTCGCCTAAAAGATATCCGCGAGCTGTTTATGAATACCGGCGTGGGTATGGAATCATACTCCATAATCGAGCAGGGCAAGGTCGATTTTATCCTGCGTTCCAATCCCAAGGAAAGGCGTTCATTGTTCGAGGAAGCCGCCGGCATAAGCAAATACAAGGCTAAGCGCAAGGAAACCGAATCCAACCTGGAAAAGGTGGGTCAGGATTTAATCCGGCTGGCCGACGTCCTGCGCGAGATAAAGCGCCAGATTCGGAGCATCAAGCTGGCCGCCACCCGGGCCGAGAAATATAAATTAATCCAAGCGCAATACCGCGAAAAGAAGAACCTGCTCAACCTGCGTCAATACCACCAGTGGCAGTCCGGCCGGACCGAGATCTCCGGCAAGATGGCCGTTCTGGAGGCGCAGCGCCAGGAAATGACGGCTCAGCTAGCCGGTTTGGAAGCGGAGATTATCCAGTTCGACAAGGAATTGATAAACCTTGATAACGAGCTCCGGGTCAATCAGGACAAGTTGGTTGATTTGGGTGCGGAAATAGCCACGGCCAGCCATAAAATAGAATCATCCACCCAGCGCCGTGAAGAGCTGCTGGTCGAAGAGGAACAGACCAAGCAGTCCCTGGCCGCCAATACCGAAAAAGGCCTGGCCAGCCGCAATAAACTGGTCGAGATGATGCACCAGCTTGAAATCACCCAGAACGAGCTGGAAACCATAAGCAATAACATCGGTGACAAGCAGAATGTCTTCAGCCAGATAGAGGCCGAAACGGCCCAGGCCGTCCAGAGCCTTGAGGCCAAGAAGTCCGAGATAATCGGTCATAACCAGAAACAACTCCAGTACCAGAACGAGTTGTCCGGTCTTCAGAACGAGCTGAGGATTCTCACCGGCAAGCGCGAGCACCTGGTTTCGCGCAAGAAAGCTATTGCCGAGGAGAGGGAATTCATCGCCAAACAGCAGGAACTCCTGTCGGTCGAGGCCGGTCAGGTCCTGCAATCCATAAATTCGGTCAAATCGGAAATAGGCCAGCAGGAGGTAATCCTTAATTCCTTCAAGAGCGACCTGGCCCAGATTCAGGACGAGATTTCCCGCAAGAGCGCCGAGTTGCACCGGACCCAGTCCCGCCAGGAGATACTGATGGACCTGGAATTGCATAACGAAGGCATCAGCGGCGGGGCGCGGAGCGTGCTGGCCAAGATAAAATCTGAGCCTAACTCATTGGGCATCGTTTACGGCATCGTGGCCGATATGATAGACGTCAAGGAAGAATACCTGATTGCCGTGGAATCGGCTCTCAAGGAGCTTTCGCAGGCCATCGTGGTCCATTCCTTCGCCGACGCGCTCAATATCCTGCAATACGTGCGCGATAATAACCAGGGCAACGTGACCATCATCGCCCTGGACGAGATTTCCACCCAAACCAGCCAATCAGTCGAAGGAGTGGCATTGCCCAGCGCCTTGTCAATGATAAATCCCATCGGCACCTCGCCGCTGTCGACCGAAGATTTCGCCCGCCTGCAGAAATGCCTGCTGGGCGATTACTGCGTGGTCGAGGACGTGGCGGTGGCGCGCCAGCTGGCCAATAACGGCCGCTCGGCGCTGACTCTCAAGGGCGACGTCTTCAGGCCCAATGGCGTCACCTCGGCCGGGGAAACCGCGTCCGGACTGGGCCTTATTTCACGCAAGACCGAACTCAGGCACCTGGCCGAGCAGATACCCCAGATTCAGGAATCGCTCAAGCTCCTCCAGGAACAGCAGGTCAATAAGTTATCCGAACTGGAAAAGATAGAGGCAACGCTCCAGAAGCAGAGAATCAGCGTCTACGAGTTGAACGTGGCGCTGGATAACAAAGGCAAAGAGGTTGACGGACTCAACGGCCGTGCGGCCATACTCGCTAAGGAATCGGAGATAGTCGAGCTGGAATCGCAGGACGCCGAAGCGCAGATAAACTCCGTGGCCGAACGGGCCACGGTCACGGCTCAGGTGATAAAAGACATCGAAGTGATGATAACGGCGGCCAATGCCGAATCCGAAGAGCTCACCCGGATGATTAAACTGCATCAGGACCGCAAGCACGCCGTCGAAGCCGAGATAAGCGACCTGAAAGTGGCCCGGGCCACCGCCGCCGAGAAGAAAGAATTCTGCGCCCGGACCGTGGAACAGCTCAACAGCGATATCCAGCAGGCCGACCTGCTGCTCCAGAGCATCGCCGACAGCCTAGCCGAGATACGCAATAAGATAACGGCCATCGGCGAAGCCATCGTTACCGAACAGGCCACGCTCAGCGCCAAGGAAACAGAGCGCCAGAACGTCCAGCAGGTCATCCAGAACCTGACCGAACAGGAGACCGGGCTCAAAACCTCGCTCCAGGCCCGGAAGACCCGCGAGAACGAGCTCCAGCGCGATATGCAGAACCTGAACACCGATTACAACGGGCTTACATTACAGGAACGCGAATACGCCCTGAAACTGGAAAACCTGGTTGAAAAGGCGCGAGAAGAGACGGCCGGCGACCTTAAGGCCGATTACGATACAGCCACCGAAGAGACCAAGGCCGCTTTCTCGGCCATAGTCCCGGAAGAAGTGGCCCGCCAGATAGAAGAGCTCCGGCGCGGGCTGGATTCAATGTCCGCCGAAGGAGTCAGCCTGTCCGCCATAGACGAGCTCAAGTCGCTCGAAGAACGGCTCCAGTTTATGACCACCCAGGAACAGGACCTGGTGAAATCCAAGGAATCGTTAAGGGAGCTCATCCGCAAGATTAACCGCGAATGCAGGGAGAAGTTCGAGCAGACCTTCAATCTGATACAGGAAAACTTCAGCCAGATATTCAGGAAGCTCTTCGGCGGCGGCAAGGCCGAGCTGATACTCATCAGGGAAGAAGAAGCGCCCAAACCGGAAGGGCAGTCCGCAAATGGCGAGGCACCGGCAGCTGAAACACCGGCCGCCGGCGCAGTTGACGCCAGCGCACCGGCGCATACGCCCGGCAACGATATTCTTGAGGCCGGCATAGACATAATGGCCAAACCGCCCGGAAAAGAGCCGTCATCCATATCACTGCTGTCCGGCGGAGAAAAGGCCCTGACCGCGCTGGCCCTGGTAATGGCCATATTCAAGCTCCAGCCCAGCCCGTTCTGCATACTGGACGAAGCCGACGCGCCGTTGGACGAGCACAACACCGACCGGTTTGCCGGGCTGATAAAAGAATTCGCCTCGACCTCTCAGTTCATCGTCATAACGCACAACAAGAAGACAATGATGGCCGCCGACGCGTTATACGGGGTGACTATGTCCATTCCCGGCGTATCCAAGAAGATATCCGTCAAGATGATAGACGAGGTCAAAGCGATTTATAAGGATGCCCCCATCCCGTCAAATCCAGGAAATAACTAATCTTGTCTTATTAAATAATCACACCGAAAAATAATATAATTGCTTGACGAAACTTTCAATCCTAGTATAGTACTTACATATATTACATAGGAGGCAGTAGCACAATAATGAGCAATTTGCAGATACACTCAAATCATAATCAACACTACCATAGCGGCAGTGTCGTAATTATAAATAAATTATAATGTAAGAAAGGAAAGGCCTTATGAAGAGATGCAGCAGTAGCTGGAAGAACATCGCGGGATACCTGGGGTTGGTTATGGCACTGGTTATCATTGCGCAGGGCAGTATCTTTGCTTCTGCGGGCGATAAAACCGTCAGCAAAACTGAAAACGATACTTATATGGAACTAACCGTTCCGGTGGTTGCCGGATACGGAAGCAGTTTCAAGGTGAATTTGTATGCTCAAGCCGAAGCGGGCGCGATGTGTCTTTCCTGGGTGCTTTATGAAAACGGTGTCCAGATAGCCGGGCAGGGATTTGGTCAGACCACTTTAATATATGAGACTACTAGAATTGCCCAGCGCACTCCGGCTACATATCTTTTTAAGGCCAGGTCCATCGGCGGCGCTCACGGCTGGCCGTCATACAGCGAGTTAACCAATTCCTGCAATAGCGATTTTTTGGTAGGCACAAAGAGACGGGAATTGGGCACCAAGGTTTTCTCTGCCAGCGTCGTGGACGTGGCCAGCGGTAACCTGAATCTTGATTATGACATAACCAATATTGTCCCAACCAACAACCTGCCTCATAATTTTACCGTTTACTATAATAGCTTAGATACGGAAAATGACTGGCCGGATACCTACCGTCCGCTCGGCCAGAAATGGACCCATAACTTCAACCAGCGCCTGAGACTCGATGGCAATATCATTACCCATGTTGAAGCCGACGGCCGGAGGGTGTTTTATCAGGACGCTGATTTGAACGGAACTTTTGAGTCCTTGGCTCCTTACGGGGCGTATTCGACCATTGCTTGGAATGGGACCACCAGCGAATATACCCTTACCCGGAAGGATAAAACTTTCCTATTATTTAACTCCCAGGGATTTCTGAAAAGGATACAAGATCGGAATGACTATTTTGTTTTAGTAGAATATTACACAGGCACGAATAAAATCCAAACAATCACCCTGCCCAATGGCCGGACCATCGGCATTACTTATTACGATGATGATAAGATATATCAGGTTATTGACCCGGCTACTACAGTGACCACCTTTGAATATAATACGAGCGGATACTTGAGCGCGGTTTATAAGGGTACCGGCGCTAATGAATGGCGTCGGGATTTCACCTACAAGAACACTCCGCTTAACTATCTGGTTTATCAGGTAACCTCGGCCATCAGCGTCAGCCCGGCCCAGAGCGACACCGTCGAATACAACTATGACGGCCTGAACCGGGTTGTTAATGTAACGCGCAACATTGACGGCGCGCCGGCAACCAAGACCTATAATTATCTGGACCCGCTGACCCAGACCGAAATAATAGACTTCGACCTAAAGTCAAGCACGGTAAACTTTACTTACGAAACTGCTACTTTGCAGGACCAAACCGATGCTTTGGGCAACAAGATTACCAGTGTGTTTGACACTAACGGCAATCTTACGGAATACAAGGATGCCCTGCTCAAATCCACGTTTTATGGATATGATACCCGCGGTAACGTTATCCTGGTAACTGATGCTTTGGGTAACCAGACATCTTATGATTATACCATAGACGGTGTGCCGGATACGATTAATCCCGACCTGCCCAAGAAGATAACCGTCACTCGCGTAGTTTGGGGTGTTCCCAGCAGTTCGGTTGAAACCACGTTCGCCTACAACTCCAACGGCAATATGACCCAGAAAGTAGAAGCGTCTAACTATGCTTATGCCCAGACTACTGATTATGCTTATTATACAACAGGTTCAAATATTGGAAAACTGCAGATGGAAACTAAGTATCCTTCAGCCGGAGTATCAATAATCACGGAATATACTTATCTCAATGGTTATCTGGATACCAAAACAGTTGACTCGGTCGTCGGTGGATTAAATCTCCAGTTCCATTACCTCAGGAATAGCCGGGGTCAGGTGACCAGGGAATACGACAGCCGCTACTATCCGGCTGACCAGACCGTTTATACCGAATACCAGTATGACATCCGGGGCAATAACACCTTCATCATCAGGCCGACCCGGGCCGGGGCAACCGTCACCACTAAAATGGATTATGACCTGATGGATAACCTGATAGCCCGGACCGAGGACTATACGGCATTGCCGGCCAATGGTAAAAATGTGGTCACCAAATATAACCGCGATAACCTGGGCCGGTTGACATCAACCGTAGTGGATTATGGCGTCACCGGTAAGTTGAACCTGACGACCGCTAATCAGTATTACAAAGAAGGCCGGATAAAACAGGTTACTGAGCCCAACGGCGCAATAACCGGCTATACCTATTATGACAACGGTTGGCTGGATACCGTCACCAAAACACTCAACGGCACGGATTCGGTCACGACCAAATACGAATATTTTGATAACGGCAGGGTTCAGTGGGTGATCCTGAATCAGGGCACTGAGGCCGATGAGCGCATTACCGGATATACCTATACCGACCGGGGTGAAGTCAGCACCGTTACAGTTAAGGCAGAAAATGGGGTTGATTATACCACGACCTATAACTACCCGATAAACAGCCCGAACCTGCCGGACTGGGTTCAGGATGCTCGGCTCAATAAGATTTATTATTACTACGATGCCCTTGGCCGGGTGGCTTATTTCCGTACGCCCCAGTCCAACATCACCACGGCATACCAGTATGACCAGGTCGGGCGCCAGACCGCGGTTATCGGCCCCTGGCATGATACAAACCAGGACGGCAGTGCCTCCGGCGAATACACCGATATACCGCATTTGGTGCCGGCAGCAACATATAATACATTCTATGATAAGGCCAACCGGGTAAGCGAGACCTGGGTCACCGGCTACCCGCATACATTTTATTACTACAGCAAATTAACCGATAAGACCATCCACTGGGTGCAGTCTCCGGTGGATACCGGCGTGACACAAATAGTTGAGTCCTATTATGACCAGGGCAACCGCCTGATGAAGACGATAGTCGACCCGGGCACGCCCCCGGCCAACCTTAACGAAACGACCTATTATACCTATAATACCCTGGGACAGGTTGAAGATGCCACCACCGCTTACGAAACGGCTCTGGCCACAGTGACCCATTCCGAATACGACAACGTCGGACGCCTGAAACTGCAATATACCGGCAGTCTGACTTATGCTACCAGATATGATTATGCCTTTAATACCGATGGTCTTCTTATTACAATAACCGATGCCGAAGGCTATACGGCAATACCGCAGTATTATACAACCTCTCAGTATGATAAAGGCGGAAGGCTGACAAAAGTAACAACAGCCAAGGGCGGCAATAACTATACTCGCTATGAATACGACAGGGTCGGCAACCGCACCGGAGTGTATTACTATAAGGATACCGCCGAGGTTGCAACCACCTACACTTATTACAAGAATAACTTGTTGCACACGGCCGACTATCCGGGTTACGGGCCGCTGGGCACCGAGCGCAATGTCGTTACCTATGTCTATGACGCCAACGGTAATCTCTATACTAAAACCGACTTCGGCGCCGCCCATACCATCACCCACGGTTATGATTTGAATAACCGGATGATAAGTAAATTCTATCCTGAGACTTCCCCGACCTACAGCGCCTCATTTAGCTATGATGCCCGGGGAAATACCCTGACGGCAATTGACCCCTATACGAACCTGGAAAACGTGTTTGACGTCCTGGGCCGGTTAACATCCGTAACCTGCTACTTGGCCACTCCGGCCAAGGTGGTCAGTTACACCTACTTTGACGACGGCACTCGCAAGACAATGGTTGATAACGACAACAGCATAACTATTAGCTACACATATGACAAAGCCAAGCGGTTGCTTAACGTCAAGCGCAATACCGTAAACGTCGGCACCTATGTGTATAATGCCCTGGGGCTCCGGACCCGGCTGACCTACGGTAATAATGCTTGGACCGAATACGGCTACCATCCGACCACTCGCTGGCTAACATCCGTGATCAACAAACGCTGGGTGGCTCATAATATCATCGCCTCCAGCTTTGCCTATACCCACGACCTCGTTGGGAACCGCAAGACCATGACCCTTTTGGGCGGGGACGTGGTAACATATGACTATGACGATAATTACCAGTTGCTGTCCGAAAGCAGGGTTGGAGCCAGCCAATACAGCATTTCCTGGATTGACACGGTAACCGGCGTAAGTTATGACCAGGCCGGCAACCGCAAGGTGCAGATAATGGATGGCGTCCGGACGGATTACGTCTATAACCACGCCAATCAGTTGACCAGCGAAACCGGCGGCATTACTTACGAATACGATGCCAACGGTAATCTAGTCACCAAGAAAGTCAATACCGTTACCGTAGCCCAATGGGGTTATGACTGGGAAAACCGGCAGATATCTTTCACGGACATAAATATCCCGACCAACAACAGCCAGTATTACCACTGCGTATTCAACAAGCGCATCAGCAAGGTGGTTAACGGCGCGGCCGAACGGTACCTGTTTGACGGGGCCAACGTGATAGCCGATTACGATGACACAGGCGCGCTTATGGCCACCTACATTACCCCGTTCCTGGATGATAATCTATATGTCAACAGGTATGTAGACAGTAACTGGCAGACCTACTACTATATGCACGACGGGCTCGGTTCGGTTTCGAATAT